>JAQCLA010000004.1 GCA_027592105.1 Pseudomonadota bacterium
AACGCGCTGCGCGTAGTATCCGGCCGCATTGACCACGATCTCGCAGCGGATATCGCCCTTTTCGGTGTGCACGATCCATTCGTCGTTTTCGCGGCTGACACCCGTCGCGGGGCAAAACCGCGCGATGGTGGCACCCAGATCGCGCGCACCCTTGGCCAAGGCTTGGGTCAGCTGCGCGGGGTCGATATCGCCATCGGCGGGATCATAAAGCGCGCCTTTCAGGTCATGGGTCTCGATAAAAGGGTATTTCGCCTTGATCTCATCGGGGGTGAGAATTTCCAACGCCATCCCTTGCGACAGACCCATGCCGCGCGCGCGGGCAAATTCCTGCATCCGCTCATCGGAATGGCCAAGGCGGATCGAGCCGGTGACATGGTAGTTCATCGGGTAATCGACCGCCGCGCCAAGCCCGCGATAAAGCTCGGTCGAGTAGCGCTGCATATTCATCAGCGACCAAGAGGTCGAAAAGGTCGGCACATTGCCCGCCGCATGCCATGTCGAGCCTGCGGTCAGTTCGTTTTTCTCAAGCAAAACGCAATCGGTCCAGCCTGCACGCGCCAGATGATAAAGCGCCGAAACCCCAACGACGCCGCCGCCGATGATCACAACGCGCGCATGACCCGGTAGATCCGACATGTGCTTTCCCCCCTTTATTTCACCTGCCAGTATTCCTGCAGCTTGATGCGAGTTCAATTCGCCACAGAGATGTGTATTGATCGGATAAACCGATTAGGATTGACCATGACGCTTGAGCAGATCGAAACCTTTCTGGACCTGTGCGAAACCCGCAGCTTCAACCGCACCGCCAACCGGCTGGGTGTGACGCAATCGACCATCTCGGGCCGGGTGCAGGCGCTCGAGGCGGCCTTGGGCTGCAAGCTTTTGGAACGGAGCCGCGCAGGCACGGAATTGACCACCGAGGGGTTGCGCTTCGAGCCGCATGCGCGCGCGCTGCGAAATGGCTGGACGGCGGCGGGCCAAGCGGTGCGCGGCGCAGGCAATGCCGCCATGGCGATGCGGATCGGGATTCAACATGATCTGCTGGGCGATCAAGTGGCCGAATGGGTCAAGGCGGTGCAAGGCGCGGTGCCTGACACCGCGCTTTATGTCGAGGCCGATTACTCGGCCCAGATGTGCGCCGATGTGCGCGATGGTCAGCTTGATCTGGCCATTCACTACACGCCCAAGCCCCATCCTGATCTGCATTTCGAGACCTTGGGCGAGGTGGGCTATGTCATGGTCTCGACCGAGGCCGATGATCTGAATGCTGTGCGGTCCGAGAGCTATATTTTGCCCAATTACGCCCCGGCCTTTTCCGCAACCCACTCCGCGCTTTTGCCGATGCTTTCGGTCGGCATCGTCTCGAGCGGGCAGAATGCGGTGATCCGGGGGCTTTTGACCGCGCTTGGCGGCAGCACCTATGTGCTGCGCGCCACGGCGCTTGATCTGGAACGCGCAGGGTTGGCCCGACGCGTGGCGCGCGCGCCGAAGATCGACCAGCCGGTCTATGCCGCGATCCATCTGCGCAACCGTCACAGGGGCGCGCATCGGCGCATCTTGCGCGCGCTTAAGGCGCATTTGACCGCGCGCAGCCTGTGACGTTCAGCCCAGGCGCGCTTGATCCACCAACCAGTTGACGCAGGCCACGATCTCGGGGCGGTGATGATTGCCCGCATGGGGCAGCACGATGTAATGGCCCAAGCGTTCGGGCAAGATCGCAGCACAGGCCAAGACCAGATCGCCGCGCGCTAGGTAGGGGGCGGCAAGCGTGTCAGCGATCAAGGCATAGCCTTGCCCGCTTTTGGCCAATTCCAGCGCGACCAGCGATTGGTCGACCACATAGACCGGGTCGGGCAGGGCGGTTTGGGGGGCATGTTCCTGTTGGAACTGCGCCCAAGTGTCGATCGCCCCGGTAATCTCGATCAGCGGGCCTTGCAGCACGGTGGCGATAGGCCCGGCCAGCGCAGGTGCGCAAACAGGCACGACATCGCCCTTGCACAAGGCCACCACCGCACCATCGGGCCAAGTACCATCGCCATATCGGATATCGATATCGATCGGGTCGCGCCCGCCCGATTCCGACCACGAGGCCGACAAGATCCGCAGGTTGATCTCGGGGTGAGCCTGCCGAAAGGCCCCGATGCGCGGCATCAGCCACAGCACATTGAACGAGCTCAAGCCCCGTAATGTCAGGGTTGCGGGATTGTTCTTGCCGAAAATCCCCGCCGTGCCTGTCTCGATCACCGAAAACGCCTTGGTCACCACGGGCAGGTAGTTTTGCCCCGCCAGCGTCAGCACCAGCATACGGCGTTGGCGGGCAAACAATTTGCGGCCCAACTCGGCCTCGAGCGCGCGGACTTGGTAGCTGACCGCCGATGGCGTCAGACCTAATTCCTCGGCGGCGCGGGTGAAATTGCCAAGCCGTGCGCTGGCCTCGAAGGCGCGCAACCATGACAGCGGGGGAAGATGTGTGAACATGGGTGCAATCTACGAATTTTTTCGATGTTGTCGCGAAATATTTTTCGCTGTGTCGCCGCGGGCCGTCAGCGCATTGTGCCGCGCGTGGGACGGAGAGAAACAAACCATGCAAAGCCATGATTATGTGATTGTCGGCGGCGGCTCGGCGGGCTGTGTGCTGGCTGAACGTCTTTCGGCATCGGGGCGCTACAGCGTGCTTTTGCTCGAGGCGGGTGGCCGGGATTGGTCGCCTTGGATCGGGCTGCCGCTGGGTTATGGCAAGCTGTTCTATCACCCGCGCATGAACTGGCAGTTGCAGACCGAGGCGGATGCGGCACTGGGCGGGCGCAAAGGCTATTGGCCGCGCGGCAAGGTGCTGGGCGGTTCAGGGTCGATCAATGCCATGGTCTATGCCCGGGGCCTTCCGCATGATTTCGACGATTGGGAAGGGGCAGGCGCCACCGGCTGGAGCTGGGAGAGTGTCGAAAAGACCTATGAGGCGATGGAAACCCGCGTCAGCCATGATGGCACGCAAAGCGGCGCGGGACCGGTGCATGTGCAAGATGTCTCGGACCAGATCCATCCGGTGAACCGGCATTTCTTTGCCGCCGCCGAGGAAGCGGGCCATCCCGTCTGCGATGATTTCAACAGCCCATCGGCCGAGGGGGCCGCGACCTACCGTATCAATACCCATCGTGGGCGGCGCGACAGCTCGGCGCGGGCCTATCTTGCGCGGGCGCGGGGGCGGGCGAACCTGACGATCATCACCCATGCCCATGTCGCGCGCATCGGTTTCGAGGGGCGGCGCGCGGTCTCGGTCAGCTATCTCAGGGGCGGGCGCGAGGTCACGGTGCGCGCGGGCCGCGAGATCATTCTGTCGGCGGGCGCTGTCGCCTCACCCCAGATCTTGCAACGCTCAGGGCTTGGCCCTGCGGGGCTGTTGCAACAGGCTGGGATCACGCCGCTGTGCGATCTGCCGCAGGTGGGTGAAAACCTGCAAGACCATCTGGCGGTCAGCTATTATTTCCGCGCGACCGAGCCCACGCTGAACAATGATCTCGCGCCGCTATGGGGCAAGATCCGCGCGGCGCTGCAATACGCGCTGACGCGCAAGGGGCCGCTTGCCTTGTCGGTCAATCAATGCGGCGGGTATTTCCGCTCGCATCCCGGGCTGAACCGCCCCGATCAACAGGTCTATTTCAACCCGGTGACCTATACCACGCGCATTCGCGAAGGCCGGCGGACCGTGATCAACCCTGACTCTTTTCCGGGCTTCATCATCTGCCACCAGCCCTGTCGCCCGACCAGCCGGGGCAGGATCGCGATTTCAAGCGCTGATCCGATGGCCGCACCTTTGATCACACCCAATTCGCTGGCCACCGCCGAGGATCGCGCCACGGCGATTGCAGGGGGGCGGCTGTGCCAAGATCTGGTGCGCAGCAAGGCGCTGACCGGGTTGATCGCGGCAAGCATGGACCCGACCGATCTGCGCGAGATGGATGATGACGCGATCTTGGCCGATTTCCGCGCGCGGGCTGCGACGGTCTATCACCCGACCGGCACCTGCCGCATGGGGCAAGATACGACCAACTCGGTCGTCGATCCATCCTGCCGCGTGCATGGGGTGGCGGGCTTGCGCGTCATCGATGCCTCGGTCTTTCCCAATGTCACCTCGGCCAATACCAATGCGCCGACGATGATGGTGGCCAATCGCGCCGCCGATCTGATCTTGGAGAGCGCATGAGCATTCCCTATTCCGCCTCGGGGGCTGTCCCGCTGTCCACGCCGCGGGGTCAGGACGATACAGGCCCGCGCATCACGCGGATCGAGACCTTTGCCACGCCGCTGATCGGATTCGTGCGGGTCACGACCGCCGATGGCGCGCAGGGCTGGGGGCAGGTCTCGACCTATAACAGCGACATCACCGCCCAGATCTTGCATCGCCAAGTGGCCCCTTGGGCGCTGGGCCGAGGTGTCGACGCGCTGGAAGAGGTGATCGCCGAGATCCCTTTGCGCGAACATAAATACCCCGGCACCTATCTGTGCCGCGCCATGGCGGGGCTTGATACCGCCATCTGGGATCTGCGCGGCAAGCAGGCGGGCAAGCCTGTGGCGGCTTTGCTCGGCGGCGCGGTGGGCAAGATCCGCGCCTATGCCTCCTCCATGCGGCGCGACATCACGCCAGAGGCTGAGGCCGCCCGCCTGATCGGCTTGCGCGACGGGCATGGGTTCGACGCCTTTAAGGTGCGGGTGGGCGCGGAATGCGGCCAAGACCGGGATCAATGGCCGGGCCGGACCGAGGCGATCATTCCCGCGATCCGCCGCGCGCTGGGCGATGATGCGGCGCTTTTGGTTGACGGCAATTCCGGCTTTTCACCCAAGCGCGCGATTGCCGTGGGTCATATGCTGCAAGACAATGGCTATGAGCATTTCGAGGAACCCTGCCCCTATTGGGAGCTGGAGCAAACCGCCGAAGTGAGCGCCGCACTCAGCATGGATGTTGCAGGCGGCGAGCAGGATTGGGATTTGCAGAATTGGCGGCGGATGATCGCGCTGAAATCGGTCGATATCGTGCAGCCCGATGTGCTTTACGTAGGCGGCATGATCCGCGCGATGCAAGTGGCGCAGATGGGCCATGTCGCGGGCCTGCCTTGCACGCCGCATGCGGCGAACCTGTCGATGGTGACGATCTTCACCATGCATCTGCTACGCGCCGTGCCGAACCCAGGCCGCTATCTGGAGTTGTCGATCGAGGGCGATGACTATTACCCGTGGCAGCGTGATCTTTTCACCAGCGATCCCTACCGGGTCGAGAATGGCCATGTTACCGTCACCGATGCGCCCGGTTGGGGGGTGGAGATCAACCCCGAATGGCTCGCCAAATCCAGCTATAGCGTCAGCGATTGGGCGCGCTAGCGCTGCGCAAGGCGCGCGGTGCGTGACCGAATTCACGCCGAAACCCCCGCGTCATGGCCGAGGCATCAGCGTAGCCCACGCGCCCCGCGATCTCGGCCACCGACAAGCGCGTGTCTTGCACCAGCCGATAGGCCTCGGCCATGCGGATCGCGGTATAGAGGCTTTGGGGCGCGCGCCCGGCCGCTGTCTGACATCGCTGCTCCAACCCGCGCTGGCTAAGGCCCAAGCGCCGCGCAATCTCGGGGATGGCAAGTGGCGCCTCCAGATGTCGCCGCATGAGCGCCGCGGCGGCGCGCACCACCCGGTCGCCCGCCACGCCGGGCAAATGCGGCCCTGCGCCGGGACGTTCGCCATGCATGAAAAGCGCACCCACATCGAGGCTGAGCATTGGCCCATGGTGCTGGGCGATAAGCTCCAACATCAACTCCATCGTGGTGGTGGCCCCCCCGCAACTCAGCCGGTCGCGGTCGATGACGAAGCGGTCTTGCACCACCTGCACCTCGGGATAGCTTTCTTCGAACTCGGTCAGTACATCCCAATGCGACGTGGCGCGGTAGCCATCCATCAGCCCGGCGGCGGCCAGCACAAGGCTACCTGTATCAAGGCCCACAAGCGCGCCTGACCGCCCCGCCGCCGCGCGCAGGCGGCGCAAATGGGCCGCGCGGGTGAAATCGCGATGCCCATAGCTTGGCATGACGCAAAGATAATCGGTTTGCGTCAGGTCAGACAGGGTCATCGCCGGTGTTACGGGCAGGCCGCTGGACGACAGCACAGGCCCTGTGTACAGCCCCAGAAAATGCCATTGATACAGCGTTTTGCGCGACAGCGTATTGGCCGCGCGCAAGGGCTCGACCGCATTGGCAAGGCAGAGGTTCGAAAAGTTCGGAAACAGCAAGATCGCAATTTGGCGTGTCATCGGAAAATTTCGAACCCTGCATGATTTCGGACAAATTCAGCATGATGCAGAAACCCGCGCCTTTCTAGCGTTTTTCAACGGATGTCGGGGGGGGGACAGCATGGATTTCGGCCTAAGCGCAGAACAGCAGATGATCGTCGACACGGTGCGCAGCTTTGTCGAGACCGAGATTTATCCGCATGAGGCCGCGGTCGAGAAAACCGGCATCGTGCCTGCCGACCTCGCCGCCGATCTGCGCGCTAAGGTTCTGGAGATGGGCTTTTGGGCCTGCAACTTTCCGACCGAGATCGGGGGCGGGGGCCTTAACCATCTGGAATTCACGCTGGTCGAGCGGGAATTGGGGCGCGGTTCGATGGCGCTGACGCATTTCTTTGGGCGGCCGCAGAATATCCTGATGGCCTGCGAAGGCGAGCAGCGCGAGCGTTACTTGTTGCCTGCCGTGCGCGGTGAGCGGATGGATGCACTCGCCATGACCGAACCCGATGCGGGCTCGGATGTGCGGGGGATGAAATGCGCCGCTGTCCGCCAAGGCGGCGATTGGGTCGTGAACGGCACCAAGCATTTCATCTCGGGCGCCGATCATGCCGATTTCTTCATCGTTTTCGTGGCGACCGGCGTCGATGACACGCCGCACGGGCCAAAAAAGCGGATCACCTGTTTTCTGGTCGATCGCGGCCATCCCGGCTTTACCGTGCGCGATGGCTATAATTCCGTCAGTCACAGGGGCTACAAGAATTGCATCCTTGAGTTCGACGATTGCCGCTTGCCCGACGCCCAAGTGTTGGGCGTGGTCGATGGCGGGTTCGATGTGATGAACACATGGCTTTACGCCACGCGGCTTACGGTTGCGGCGTTTTCCGTGGGCCGCGCGCGGCGGTGCTTTGATCACGCCGTGGATTACGCGGCACAGCGCCGCCAATTCGGCCAACAGATCGCCAAGTTCCAAGGTGTCAGCTTCCAGATCGCCGACATGATCACCGAAATCGACGCCGCCGATCTGATGACCTTGTCAGCGGCATGGCGGCTGGATCAAGGCCTGCCCGCCAACCGCGAGATTGCCAGCGCCAAGCTTTACGCCACCGAGATGCTGGCGCGTGTCACCGACACCACGCTGCAAATCCATGGCGGCATGGGCTTGATGGATGATCTGCCCATCGAACGCTTCTGGCGCGATGCGCGGGTCGAACGCATCTGGGACGGCACAAGCGAGATCCAACGCCATATCATCGGGCGCGAGATTTTCCGCCCCAAAGGCGCCTGAAGATGGAGCCGCTTTCGCGCCTGCTGCGGCCATCCTCCATCGCTGTCATCGGCGGGGGGGCGTGGTGCGCCAATGTCATCGCGGAATGCCGCAAGATCGGTTTTGCGGGGCCTGTTTGGCCCGTGCATCCGACAAAGACCGAAGTTGCCGGGCTGCGCGCCTATCCCACCATCGCCGATCTGCCAGAGGCACCCGATGCGACCTTTATCGGCGTCAACCGCGCGGCCAGTATTGACACGCTGCGCGCGCTGGCCGCGCGCGGTGCGGGTGGCGCTGTTTGTTTCGCCTCAGGCTTTCGCGAAGCCGCTGCCGAGACCGGCGATGGCGCTGAACTTGAAGCGGAGTTGGTCGCAGCCGCCGGACCCATGCGCATCGTGGGCCCCAATTGCTATGGCTTCCTGAACCTGCTTGATGGCGCGGCACTCTGGCCCGACCAGCATGGCGCGTTGCGGGTGGATCGCGGCGTGGCGCTGATCACCCAATCCTCCAACATCGCGATTAACCTGACGATGCAGACCCGTGGCCTGCCCATCGCCTATGCGGTCACGGCGGGCAATCAGGCCCAGACCGGCATGGCCGAGATAGCCATGGCGCTGATCGAGGATGAGCGCGTCACGGCCCTCGGGCTGCATGTCGAAGGGATCGGCGATCTGGCGGGCTTCACCGCGATGGCGGCGCGCGCGCAGGTCTTGGGCAAACCCATCGTGGCGGTCAAGGCTGGTGCCTCCGATCAGGCGCGGGTGGCGGCCGTGTCGCACACAGGCTCGCTTGCGGGCAGCGATGCGGGGGCGGATGCGCTATTCGCGCGGCTTGGCATCGCGCGGGTGGCTGGGCTGGCCGAGTTGTTGGAAACGCTGAAAATCCTGCATGTGGTGGGGCCGCTTGGCTCGGGCGATATCGCGTCGATGTCATGCTCCGGGGGTGAGGCGGGGCTGATGGCCGATCTGGGCGCGCGGGCGGGGCTAAACTATCCGCCGCTCACAGCATCGCAGCGTGACGATCTACGCGCAGCCCTCGGCCCCAAGGTGGCACTGGCCAACCCCTTGGATTACCACACCTATATTTGGGGTGATGAGGCCGCGATCACGCGGGCCTTCAGCGCGATGATGGCCCCGCATCTGGCGATGGGCGTGGTGGTGCTGGATTTCCCGCGCCCAGACCGCTGCGAAAGTGCTGCGTGGGATCTGGTCGTCAACGCGGTCGAGGCGGCGCGGGCGGCAACGGGCCGTCCCATGGCGATCATGGCGAGCATCCCCGAAACCATGCCTGAGGCATTAGCCGCCGACATGATCGCACGCGGCATCGTGCCCTTGGCTGGAATGGCCGAGGGTTTGGCCGCGATTGCCGCTTGCGCCGGCATCAGCGCGCTTCGGCCGAACCCCGCGCCCCTGATCCTGCCTGGGCCTGAGCCGATTGCGCCGCGCCTTTTGACCGAGGCCGAGGGCAAGGCGATGCTTTCCGACCATGGCGTGCCCGTGCCGCGCCGGGAATTGGCCACGACCCCTGACGCCGCAGCCGATGCCGCGGCCCGCCTTGGCTTTCCCGTGGTCCTGAAAGGGCTGGGCCATGCCCATAAGACCGAGGCCGGAGCTGTCGCCTTGAACCTGACCAGCGCCGAAGCGGTGGCTGATGCCGCGGCCCGCACGGGCGGGTCAGATTTTCTTATAGAAGAAATGGTGAGTGGCGCTGTGGCCGAAATCCTCGTCGGCGTGATCCGCGACCCAGCGCATGGGTTTGTACTGACCTTGGGGGCGGGGGGAGTTCTGACCGAGATCATGGCCGACACAACCTCGCTGCTCTTGCCCGCAACAGCGCAGGATATCGCCGACGCCCTCGATCGGTTGCGTATCGCGCCGCTGTTGGCGGGCTATCGCGGCAAGCCACCCGCCCACAACGCGGCACTGGTCGCGGCCATTTTGGCGGTGCAAGATTGTGCCATCGCGCATATGGGCGGGCTTGTCGAATTGGAGATCAACCCGCTGATCGCCACGCCTGACCGCGTTGTTGCGGTCGATGCCCTGATCCGATTGGGAGAGAGACCATGACCGATACGCCGATCAAGACCCACCGCCGTGGCGCGGTGCTGGAGGTCACGCTCGACCGGCCCAAGGCCAATGCCATCGATTTTGCCACCAGCCGGATCATGGGCGAGGTCTTTACCGATTTCCGTGATGACCCTGATCTGCGGGTGGCGATCCTGACCGGGGCAGGCGAGAAATTCTTTTGCCCCGGCTGGGATCTCAAGGCCGCCGCGGGGGGCGAGGCTGTCGATGGTGATTACGGCAAGGGCGGCTTTGGCGGCCTGCAGGAATTGCGCGGGCTCAACAAGCCCGTGATTGCCGCCATCAACGGCATTTGCTGCGGTGGCGGGCTGGAACTGGCCTTGAGCGCCGATATCATTCTGGCCGCCGAACATGCCAGTTTCGCCTTGCCCGAGATCCGCTCGGGCACTGTGGCTGATGCGGCCTCGATCAAGCTGCCTAAGCGGATTCCCTATCATATCGCGATGGAGTTGCTACTCACCGGGCGCTGGATGGACGCAGCAGAGGCGGCACATTGGGGGCTAATCAATCGGGTGCTGCCCGCCGATGATCTGATGGGGGCCGCGCGCGCCATGGCCGATGAACTGGCCGCAGGCCCGCCCTTGGTCTTTGCCGCGATCAAGGAAATCGTGCGCGAGGCCGAAGCGATGCGGTTTCAAGATGCGATGAACAAGGTGACGAAAAGCCAGTTCGAAACGGTCGAGCGGCTTTATCGTTCCGAAGATCAGAAAGAAGGAGCGCGCGCTTTCGCCGAAAAACGCGATCCGATTTGGAAGGGGAAATAAACCATGCCATTGACCATGAGCCGCGAGGTTTTCATCACCTGCGCCGTGACCGGATCGGGGGCCACCCAAGACCGCAGCCCCCATGTGCCGCGCAGCCCCAAAGAGATTGCCGAAAGCGCGATCGCAGCGGCCCGCGCAGGGGCGGCCATCGTGCATTGCCATGTGCGCGATCCCGACACCGGGGCGCCGTCCCGTCGTATCGATCTTTACCGCGAAGTGACTGACCGTATCCGAGATGCGGAGGTCGATGTGGTGCTGAACCTGACCGCTGGGATGGGCGGTGATATCGTTTTTGGCCCGACTGATGCGCCCTTGCCCCTCAATCCCAAGGGCACCGATATGGCCGGGGCCGAGGAACGTGTTGCCCATGTGGCCGAATGCCTGCCCGAGATCTGCACGCTTGATTGCGGCACGATGAATTTCGCCGAGGCCGATTATGTCATGACCAATACGCCCGGCATGCTGCGCGCCATGGGGCGGATGATGACCGATCTGGGCGTGAAGCCCGAGATCGAGGCTTTTGACACCGGCCATCTGTGGTTTGCCAAGGAGCTGGTGAAGGAAGGTATCCTCGACAGCCCCGCCTTGGTGCAGCTGTGCATGGGCGTGCCATGGGGCGCGCCCGATGATCTGAACACCTTCATCGCGATGGTGAACAACGTGCCGCAGGATTGGACCTTTTCGGCCTTTGCATTGGGGCGCAACCAGATGGCCTATGCGGCCGCAGCCGTGCTGGCGGGCGGCCATGTGCGGGTAGGGCTTGAGGATAATCTCTGGCTCGACAAGGGCGTGCTTGCCACCAATGCCCAGCTGGTCGAACGCGCGGTCGGCGTGATCGAAGGGATGGGCGCGCGGATCATGACGCCCGCCGAGGTGCGCGCGAAGCTTGGCCTTGTGAAACGGGCGCCACGGTGAGCCGCCGGGTCGTCATCACCGGCGGGGCAAGCGGGCTTGGGCTTGCGATGGCCGAGGCTTTCGTCGCCTTGGGCGATCAAGTGGCTGTGTGCGATGCCGATCCCGCCGCGGTGGCTTCTGTTGCCCCCCCGATCCGGGCGGTCGTGGCCGATGTGACCAATGCGGTCGCAATGGGCGATTTTCTGGGTCAGATCGAAGCTGATTGGGGCGGGGCGGATATCGTCATCTCCAACGCGGGCATCGGCGGGCCAGCAGGGCCGATCGAGGAATTGGATTTCGCAGATTGGCAGCGCTGCTTGTCGGTCAATCTGGATGGGGCATTCTTGACCTGCCGCTGGGCGGCGCGGGTGCTGAAGGCGCAAGGCGCAGGCGTGCTTTTGCTGACCAGCTCGGTCTCGGGCCTTTTCGGTTTTCCCTGGCGCACGCCTTATGTGGCGGCGAAATGGGGGATCGTGGGGCTGACCAAGGCGCTGGCCTCGGAGCTTGGGCCGCATGGCATCCGCGTCAACGCGATCTGCCCGGGTGCGGTCGAGGGGCCGCGCATGGACCGCGTCATCGCGATGGAGGCCGCCGCCCAATCGCGCAGCGAGGCGGATGTCCGCAAAGGCTTTACCGATGGCGTGGCGCTGCGCCGCTTCGTGACCGCCGAAGAAGTCGCGGCGATGGCCGTATTCTTGGCGTCACCCGGCGCGGCCACGATCAGCGGGCAGGCGATGGCGGTGGATGGACATACCGAAAGGACGACATGATGGGACGGAAAGCGGCGATTATCGGGGGTGGGGTGATCGGCGGCGGTTGGGCCGCGCGCTTCTTGCTCAATGGCTGGGATGTGGCGGTTTTCGACCCCGACCCGGAGGCCGCGCGCAAGATCGAGGCGGTGCTGGCCAATGCGCGTCGGTCCTTGCCGGGCCTCTACGAGCGCGCGCTGCCGCCCGAAGGAAACCTCAGCTACCACGCCGATCTGGCCGAGGCTGTGGCGGGTGCGACCTGGGTGCAGGAAAGCGTGCCAGAGCGGCTTGATATCAAGCACAAGGTCTTGGCCGAGATCATGGCGGCCGCGCCCGAAACGGCCGTGTTGGGAAGTTCAACATCGGGCTTCAAACCATCGGAATTGAACGAGAAAGGCGCGCGTGCGGTGGTCGCGCATCCGTTCAACCCCGTCTATCTTTTGCCGCTGATCGAATTGGTGGGCGATGCGGGCCTTTGCGAGAAAGCCGCCCAAATCCTGCGCGAGATCGGGATGTATCCGCTGCTCGTGCGCAAGGAGATCGACGCCCATATCGCCGATCGTTTCCTCGAGGCCGTCTGGCGCGAGGCGCTCTGGCTCGTCAAGGACGGCATCGCCACAACGGCGGAAATCGACGAGGCGATCCGCATGGGCTTTGGCCTCCGCTGGGCGCAGATGGGCCTGTTCGAGACCTATCGCATCGCGGGTGGCGAGGCGGGGATGCGCCATTTCCTTGCGCAATTCGGGCCTTGCCTAACATGGCCTTGGACGAAGCTCATGGATGTGCCGGAGCTCACCGACGAGTTGGTCGATCTGATCGCGGGGCAATCGGATGCGCAATCGGGCCACCGTTCGATCCGCGAGTTAGAGCGGCTGCGCGACGACAATCTGGTGGGCATCATGCGTGCGCTCAAGCGCACGGGCAGCGGGGCCGGCGGCGTGATCACCGCCCATGAGGCAATGCTGCCGCGCCGCGAGACGGGGCCAGATGGCCTACCTGTCACGGTCGAGATACAGGTTCCGACAACTTACGTCGACTATAACGGCCATATGAACGAGGCGCCCTATCTCGAAGTGTCCGCCCGTGCCTCGGATCGTTTCATGGAGATGATCGGGGCCGATGCCGCCTATATCGCGGGGGGTCTCAGCTATTTCACCGCCGAGAACCATATCCGCTATTTCGCGGAGATCGACATCGGGGCGCAGATCACGGTGACGACGCAGGCCTTGGGCGGCGATGGGCGCAAGCTGCATCTGCTCAACAAGATCTGGACAGGCGGCGATACACCGGCGGCCACGGTCGAGACGCTGCTTCTTCATGTCGATCTGTCGACCCGACGCGTCATGGCGCCCACGGGTGTCGTGGCCGAGCGCGCGGCAGCCTATGTCGCGGCCCATGCCGATCACCCCAAGCCCGATCGCTTGGTCTTGAACCAGCCGCGCGCCTAGGCGCTGACGCTGGCGCGGCTTTCCAACAGCCGCGTCAGCCAATCGGGGTCCATTTCCGGCACCGATGACAGCAACAACTCGGTATAGGGCTCATGGGGTGGCGCGAACATCTGGGCCTTGGGGCCTTGTTCGACCACGCGGCCCTTTTGCATGACCACGACATCATCGGCGATGGCCCGAACGGTCGCCAGATCATGTGTGATGAACATATAGGCCAGCCCAAACTCACCCTGAAGGCGCGTGAGCAGCTTCAAGATGCCCTCCTGCACGATCTGGTCGAGGGCTGATGTCACCTCGTCGCAGATGATGATCTTGGGCTCTGCCGCCAGCGCGCGGGCGATGCCGATGCGCTGTTTCTGGCCGCCCGACAATTCACCGGGCAGGCGGTCGATATAGGTATCGGGGTCCAATTCGATCAGGTCGAGCAGGTCACGGATGCGGGTTTCCAACGCGCGGCCCGTCAGCCCCAGATACATCTGCGCCGGCCGCCCGATCAATTCGCGCAAACGTAGCTTGGGGTTCAGCGCGGTGTCGGCCATCTGGTAGATCATCTGGACCTGTCGCAACTGTTCGCGCGTGCGGCCCTTCAGCGCCGGAGGCAGGGGCTTGCCGTCAAAGACAACCGCGCCGCCGCTTGGCGGCAAGAGCCCGGTGATCACACGCGCGGCGGTGGATTTGCCTGATCCGCTTTCGCCCACCACGGCGATGGTGCGCCCGGCATGGATGTCGAAACTCACATCTTCCAGCACCGGCACCTTGCCATAGGCGGCCGAGACATTTTGCACCGACAGGATCGGGGCGCTCGTCGCGGGGGGCTGTTCGGCGCGCGCGAAGCTGCGCACGGCCCACAGCGATTTCGTGTAATCCTCGCGCGGGGCGTCAAGCATGGTGCGGGTATCGGCCTCTTCGACCTCGTCACCGCGCAAGAGCACCTTGATGCGGTCGGCGGCTTGGGCCACGACGGCCAGATCATGGGTGATATAGATCGCGGCGGTGTCGAACTGGCGCACGATATCGCGAATTGCGGCCAAGACCTCGATCTGGGTGGTCACATCCAGCGCCGTTGTCGGCTCGTCGAAGATGATCAGATCGGGGCGGCAGGCCATCGCCATCGCGGTCATCGCGCGCTGCAACTGCCCGCCCGAGACCTGATGGGGGTAGCGAAAGCCGATGCCTTTGGGGTCGGGCAACTGCATGCGGCGGTATAGGTCGATGGCATCTTGCTCGGCCTTGTCGCGGGCCATAACGCCATGGACCACGGGTGTCTCGCAATATTGGTCGATGAGTTTATGGGCCGGGTTGAAGCTGGCCGCCGCCGATTGCGCCACATAGGCGATGCGCTTGCCGCGAAGGGCGCGGCGCTCGGCCTCGGGGGCTTGGCGCAAATCGATCCCGTCGAACAGGATGCTGCCGCCTGTGATGCGGCAACCATCGCGCGCAAAGCCCATGGCGGCCAGACCGACAGTGGATTTGCCGGCCCCCGATTCCCCGATCAGGCCCAGCACCTCGCCCTTGTGCAGAGTCAGGTCGATACCCTTGACGATCTCAGTCCAACCATCGCCTGCGCGCCCCTCGATCCGCAGCCCTTCGATTTTCAGCAATACCTCGCGGTCCATGCTCATTGCTCCTTTAGGCCCGAGGCGCGGTGAAGCTGCCAATCAACGACGAAATTCACCGCCACGGTCAGCAGCGCGATACAGCCCGCGGGCAGGAGCGGCGTTACATCGCCGAAGGTGATCAGCGTGGCATTGTCCTTGACCATGCTGCCCCAATCCGCCGTGGGCGGTTGGATGCCCAGCCCGAGGAAGGAGAGCGAAGAGATGGCCAAGAACACAAAGCAAAACCTGAGGCCAAACTCGGCCACCAAGGGGGCCATGGCATTTGGCAAGATCTCGCGCCGGATCAAGAACCACGACCCTTCGCCGCGCAGCTTGGCGGCTTCGATGTAATCCATCACCACGATCCCTTGGGCCACCGCGCGCGCAAGGCGAAAGACGCGCGTGGCATCAACGGCGGCGATGACCAAGATCAGCGTCAAGACCGAGGTGCCGAAGATCGTGAGCAGCAAGAGCGAAAAGATTAGCGCCGGGATCGCCATCAGCGCATCGACGAAACGCGACAACGCCTGGTCAAGCCAGCCCCCCACAAGGGCCGCCCAAAGCCCGAGGATGGCCCCCACAACAAAGGCCAGCGCCGTTGTGGCAAAGGCGATGCCCACCGTGTTGCGCGCCCCATAAATGAGCCGTGACAGCATATCGCGCCCGATCCGGTCGGTGCCAAGCCAATGCTCGGCTGACCATGCCTGAAACTGCCCACCCACGATCTCGCGCTCGGGGAAGGGGGCAAGGGCCGGGGCGGCAATGGCCACGAAAGTATAGATCGCGATGACCAATAGCCCGAAACTGGCGGTCAGCGGGATGTCATGGGCAAGGCTACGCGTCTGACCCGAGAATGTGGCCCGCGCGGCTGCGCGCAAGGCCCAAGCGATGGCGAAAAGCGCGGCAAGCCCAAGAATGACAGAGGCGGCGAATCCCATGGCGCTACCTCCGATGCATCAGGCGGGGGTTGGTGATGGTCGAGAGTACATCCGCCAACAGGTTCAGCGCGACATAGGCCGCCGCAAAGATTAGCGCCACGGCCTGCACCACCGCGATATCGCGGTTCGACACGGCATCGACCATCAACTGCCCAAGGCCGGGATAGACAAAGACCACCTCGACCACCACGACGCCGGTGATCAGATAGGCAAGGTTTAGTGCGATCACGTTGATGATGGGCGCCAGCGCATTGGGCAGCGCGTGGCGCAAGACGATGCGCAGCGGCGACATGCCCTTGAGGCGCGCCATCTCGATATAAGGGCTGGCCATCAGGTTGATGATCGCGGCCCGCGTCATGCGCATCATATGTGCCGTGACCACCAGCATCAGCGTCAGCGCCGGCAAAAAGGTCATGTAGACCCGGTCGCCAAAGGTGGTGGTCGGGTTGATCCGCACCATCGAGGGGAAAAGCCCGGTCTGCGCCAGCCACAGCACGAGGATATAGGCGACAAAAAACTCGGGGAATGAGATCGCGGTCAGCGCACCGGCATTGGCCATGCGGTCAAAGATCGAATTGCGCCAAAGCGCGGCGAGGATGCCAAGGATCAGTGAGATCGGCACAGAAAGTGCGGCGGCGTAAAGCGCAAGGAAAACGGTATTGCCAAGCCGCGCGCCGATCAGCTCGGAAATCGGGCGGCCATTGGCCAGCGAGACGCCAAAATCACCCGTCAGCGCGCCGGTCAGCCAGTTCCAATAGCGCACAGGCGCAGGGTCATTGAGGCCCAGTTGTTCGCGCAGTGCCGCCAGCGTTTCAGGCGTGGCCGACTGGCCCAAAAGCTCGTTGGCCAAATCGCCGGGCAATAATTCGGTGGCACCGAAAATGACCAAAGAGACGATGAAAAGAAGTCCGACCCCCAGCGCGATGCGCATGACGATCATCCGAATGACACTAGACAGTGACCCGTCCTCCCCGGTTGAACGGATGCGATGAGGCCCCTGGCCGGCGCAAGCAGCGCCGGGGGCCGAAGCGGGATCAGGCCATCGACCAACGCTCGACGCAGCGGAAGCCGTCGAAGTTCCAGTTGGCCGAGATCTGCTCGGGCGTGGCGATCTTGTTGGCCACGGCCATCAAGTAGTTGTTGTACATCGGGATGATGGTCGAGCCCTCAAAGGACACAAGCTGCTGCATCTCGTGATACATCTCGCGGCGCAGCTCCTCGCTCACCTCAGAGCGGGCGGTGACGAGCAGCTCGTTGAAGCGATCATTGCTCCAGAAGCTTTCGTTCCAATCCGCACCTGCGGCATAGGCCGTGGTGAACATGTGATCCTCGACCGCGCGACCGCCCCAATAGGTGGCACAGAAGGCCGTGTTGCCATTGGGGTTCATCCAGACATTGGACCAGTAGCCATCGTTAGGCACACGATCCACGGTCATGTTGATGCCCGCTGCACGCGCTGTTTCCGAGAACATCGCGCCCGCATCGACCGCACCCGAGAAGGCCGCATCAGCCACCGAGATGGTGACATCAAGGCTCGAAAGACCGGCTTGCTGAAGGTAGTAGCGCGCCTTGTCCGGGTCATAGGTCTTGGCTTCCATCTCCGCATGGAAATAGCGGTTCGCGGGGCCGATCGGGTTGTCATTGGCCACGGCACCATGACCGCCCAAGATCACATCGACCATCGCCTGACGATCAAGCGCGTATTTCAGCGCAAGGCGGACATTGTTGTCGCTATAGGGCGCTTGGCGGCTGTCCATCGGGAAGCCGTAATGCGCATTGCCGGGGATCGACAGGATGCGCGCCACACCACGGCTTTCGAGCATGCCGATGGTGGCAGGGTCAACTTGGTCGATCAGGTCGACTTCGCCGGTGATCAGCGCGTTCAAACGTGCCGCAGGGTCAAGGATGGAGACCAGTTCGATGCGGTCAAACCAAGCGCGGTCCGATTTCCAGTAGTTGGGGTTGCGGTTCAGCGTGGCCTGCACGCCATGCTCGTAGCTTTCGACGATATAGCCGCCGCATCCATCGGTGGTATCGGCATCCACCTTGCCATCGGCCGAGGGCAGAACCGGCACGTGGTAGTCGGTCATCAGATAGGGAAGGTCGCCATTGGGCGCTTCGAGTGTGATGACGACATTGTTGCCATCGGCGCGCACATCGGTGATTGCGGCCAAGAGCGGCTTGACGACCGAGGTCGAATCATCGCCGCGGTGATGGTTGATCGAGGCGACCACATCGGCCGCGGTCACCGCCTTGCCGGAATGGAAGCTGACGCCCTGACGGATGGGGAAAACCCATGTCTGGCCATCGCTGCTCGACCAGCTTTCCGCGATCTCGGGGACCAGCTGCCCATCGGCACCAACCTCGATCAGGTAGTTGTGGCGCGCAGAGCCGAAGGTCTGCACATACAGATGTTCCCACAGGCCCGGATCAAGGCTGTCGGTGGTCGAGCCATGGCCGATCCCGATGCGGAAGGTGCCGCCGCGTGTTTGGGCCGCAGCACTTGCGGTGGTATGGGGCAGGATCAAGCCTGCCGCGCCGATGGCGGCGGCACCTTTCAGCACGCCACGACGGCTTGGGGCAAATGTTTTGCCCGTCATGTCGAAATTGTTCATCAGTCGACTCCCTTTGGTCCATGCCACATGTTTTTTCATGCGGCTTTCATATTGCGCGGGCGATGGGGGCGCCGGTTCCTGCCCGCATCTGCCGTGTGTGTCTGAGCGCAGCGCTTTGCTGCGCCGACTCTTGTATCATCATATTGACCCGTAAACCTAAGCTTTGTCACCATCTTCGTGATCGCACTGTGCAAGCTGACAATGGCTGATGACAAACGCATAACAAAAAAATCTTCGTGATTATGACGAAAATATTCGCAGATGGGCGAAAATTTTTGGGGTCAGCGCAAAGCACGGCTAAATCCTGTGAAAAACGGACAAAACAGACGCGCGGGTGCCGTGAAAGAAAAGGGTTCGCCGGTCGCATATCCTTGAATATGCGGGTGAATCGTTTAGCGTCATCGCCACACATGGGAGGTGTGGTTCATGACAATGATGCTGCGCGATGGGGCCGGGCTTAAGGCGCCGGAAATGATCTTTGTCGATGGTGCATGGGTTGCGCCCACATCGGGGCGGATGATCGATGTGATCTCGCCCATGACCGAGGAAAAACTGCTCTCCTACCCCGAGGCGGGGACAGCCGATATCGACCGTGCTGTGGCCGCCGCACGCGCGGCTTTCGACCATGGCCCTTGGCCGCGCATGGCGCCTGCCGAGCGGGGGGCCTACCTCAAGCGTGTGGCCAGCCTGATCGAGGGGCGGCTGGATGATATTGCTTGGGCTTGGACCAAACAGGTCGGCGCGCCGATCAGCTTGACCAAGAAGCTGGTGGGCCAAAACGCGACGCTGTTTCGCTATTATGGCGAATTGATCGAAACCTACGCGTTCCGCGATGACCGCACCCGCGATGATGGCGGGGCGGTGCGCATCCTGCGCGAACCCGTGGGGGTTTGTGCCGCGATCTCGCCCTGGAACGCGCCGATGGTTTTGCTGAGCTACAAGATCGCGGCAGGCTTGGCGGCGGGCTGCACCATGGTGGCAAAGCCCAGCCCCGAAACTCCGCTTGAGGCCTATATCATGGCCGAATGCATCGAGGCCGCGGGCTTGCCCAAGGGCGTGTTCAACCTTGTGCCCGCAGGGCGCGAGGGCGGCGATCACCTGATCCGTCATCCCGGCATCGACAAGGTCGCCTTTACCGGCTCGACCGAGGTGGGCAAGCATATCATGCGCGTCTGCGCTGATCGGCTGGCGCGGGTATCGCTGGAATTGGGCGGCAAATCGGCCGCGGTTCTTTTGCCTGATGCCGATTTCGCCAAGGCAATGCCGAGCCTGATGACCTATTCCATGCCGATCACGGGGCAGGTCTGTTTCTCGCTCACGCGGCTTTTGGTGCCGAATGCACGCAAGGCGGAATTCCTCGACATGTTCTTGTCGGGCGTGCGCGGGCTGAAAGTTGGTGATCCGTCTGACCCCGCAACGCAGATGGGCCCGCTTGCCATGGCGCGTCAACGCGAGCGGGTCGAGGGCTATATCGCCGCCGGGCGCGCGGGCGGGGCGACGGTCGCTTGCGGCGGTGGGCGGCCGCGCGGGCTGGATCGTGGGTTCTTTGTTGAGCCGACTGTGCTGACCGATGTGACGCCGGATATGAAGGTGGCCCAAGAAGAGATCTTTGGCCCCGTCGTGTCGGTCATCGGCTATGATGATGAAAACGATGCGGCCGCCAAGGCCAATGCCACGGTCTTTGGCCTGAACGGCGCGGTCTATAGCCAAGATGTCGAGCGCGCCTATGCCTTTGCCAAGCGGATGCGCACGGGCGGGCTGACCATCAACGGCCTGATCGTGGACCCCAAGCACCCCTTCGGCGGCTACCGCCAATCGGGTATGGGCCGCGAGGGTGGGCCGGAGGGTCTGGACAATTACCTCGAGGTCAAGACGATCCACATCGCCTGATCGCTAAAGTCCGCAATGCAAAAGGGAAGGCGCAAGCCTCCCCTTTTTCGTGTCATATGCGGATGGATCACTCGTCGCGACGGCGGCGGCGATCTTTGCGGTCCATCGCGCCATCGCGGATCTCGTCGCCGATTTGATCCAGCACGCGGTGCAGGTTCGGGGCATGGACCGCCTGTTCCAGAACGGAATCGAGCGCCTGCAAGATCGCCCCGCGCGAGCCCTCGACGTTGCCCACTTGGGTGATGTCGATCTTGCCGATCTTTTCCATGGGCTTGACCATCTCGGCCACGATCTTGGGCATCGATTCAAGCCGGGCCAACTCCACCTCATGGGCCAATGTCGCCTCAGAGCGGGTGTTTTGCGCCGCGATATGGGCCGCCATCGCGGTTGTCTCGGCCGTGCGTGCGGCCAGCATCGCCTCGGCGTCGAATTTCGCGGTCTCAACCCGGTCTTTGGCGACTTTGCGCGCGGTCTCGGCTGCGATCTCAGCGCGGCGGGCTGTTGCGGCGGCTTCGCTTTCGGCGGCGATGCGGGCCAGATCGCGCTTGCGCTCGGCCTCGGCGCCAGCGCGCGCGCTCTCAATAGCTTCATGCGCGCGGACCGCTTCGGCACGCGCCAGATCGGCCTCGGCCTGTGCGCGGCTTTCCTCTTGGCTTTTGACCAGCACTTGCACGCTGCGGTCTTGCTCGGCGATTTCCAGCGTCTTGGCGCGCAGGATCTCGGCCTCGCGGATCGCCTGCTCGCGCGCGATATCGGCGGCTTGGATCTCGCGCTCCATATGGATGCGGGCCTCGGCTGCGGCGCGCTCGGCCTCGGCCTTGGCGCGGGCGATTTCGGCCAGCTGCGCTGACATCAGCGCCTCGACCTGTTGGGCCTGGGCAATCTCGGCACGGCGTTCTTCCAGATCGATCTCCATCTTGCGGCGCGCGGCCTCCATCGCGGCGCGGCGCACGCTGACCTGTGTCTCGCCCTCGATCTCGGCGCGCTCGCGCTTGGAGAGCGCGATGACTTCGGCAAGCTTGCGCAAGCCAACGGCGTTGAAGGCGTTATTTTCATCGAGCGCCGAAAACGGCGTCTGGTCCAGCGCTGTCAGCGACACGCTGTCCAGCGACAGGCCATAGCGTTCCACGACGGGCGACAGGGCTGCGCGGATCTCGGCCACGAATTCGGCGCGGTTCTCATGCAGATCATCCATGCTGTGGCGGGCTGCGACCGCGCGCAGGGCATCGACGAACATCCCTTCGATCAGCAGGCGCAAATCCTCGGGCTGAAAGCTGCGCTTGCCAAGCGCTTGGGCCGCGCGGGTGACGGATGCGGCGGTGGGCGGCACCGACAGGTAGAACTCCGCCCCCACATCGACGCGCAGCTTGTCGCGGGTGATCAGCGATTGATCGGCGGCGCGCCGCACCTCAAGCCGCATGGTCTGCATATTGACGCGCGCCACCTCGTGAAACCACGGCAGCGCGATGAAGCCGCCATCGATGGCGACGCGCCGCCCGCCGATGCCGGTGCGCACAAGGCTGACCGCGTTGGAGCTACGCTGGTAGAAGCTCGCGGCCAAGACCACGAGGATGGCCAGAATGACGATCAGCGCGATTGTCCAGAAGATGGTATTCATCGCAGGTTCCTTTCCCGGTGCTCAAAGCCCCTCAAGGCTTGTTTGGGTCTCGGCAGATAGGCCGCCATCGGCGGCCAGCGCTGCCCCGGTGATACCGGTGGCAAGCGCGGAGAGTAGAAAAACGGCCGTCTGCGCCGCTTGTGTCTGGCCCATGCCTGCATCAAGCCCGCGCGTGGCGGCAAGTGCGGCAGGCAGGCGGCCATCAGGGCTGGCTGTGACAAGGCAAGCGGTGCGGGGGCCAAGCGGTCCCCAAGCATTGGCATGCTGCATGGCCCAAGCCTCCATCGCCCAAGCGGTCAGCTTTGGCACCAGCATGGGTTCGGCGATCAAACCCCAGCGCTGGCCAAAGCCCACAGCGGTTTCCGGGCGCAACGCAAGGGCCGCGCGGATCAGCGCCAAATGCTGGGGTCGAGTGGGATCGAACGCCGCCCCTTGGGTGATGATCGCCGTCCCCTGCGCCATGCGCGGCGCCATCTGTTCCGCCAGACGTTTTGGCCCCATCACGCCGCGCATCAGCGCCAGATCGGGGGCATCAGATGGATCATGGGCGGGCAAAAGGCAAAGCCCATCCAACCCCTCGGGCAGGGCTGCGGCCAGCCGGTCGATGGCACCCAGATCGCTGGGGTCGAGATGATAGAATTCCGTCACATGATCAAAGCCCATGACCGCGTCGATGCCGATCACTTCGGCCCCGGCCTCGGTCGCGGCCTGTGCTACCGCCAGCCCAAGCCCACGCGCCGATCCAAGGATCGCCACGCGTTTGCCGGGCAAAAGGACGGGCATTGCTTGCATCAGAACACCGGCGGGTAGGGGCGTCCGCCCCGGTCAAGCGTGATCCAGCGGGTCTCGGTGAATGTCTCGATCGACCAGCGTCCGCCATGCCGCCCAAGGCCCGAGGCTTTGGAGCCGCCGAAAGGCACATGGGGTTCGTCATTCACGGACGAGCAATTCACATGGCACATGCCAGTTTCAAGCCGCCGCGCGATGTCGAGCGCGCGTGCCTCGTTCGCGGTAAAGACGCCCGCCGACAGCCCGTATTCGGTGTCGTTGTTGATCGCGATGGCCTCTTCATCTGTGGCAAAGGGGATCACGGGGACCACGGGGCCAAAGGTCTCGTCGCGGTAGACCAGCATATCGGGGGTGACATCGGCCAGAATGGTGGGTTCCACAAAGCGACCATTGATGCCGCCGCCCACGATGACGCGCGCGCCCTTGGCGATGGCATCGTCAAGCTGCGCCTTCACGCGGGCCACTTGGCGGTCGTTGATCAGCGGGCCGATGACGTTCGATTTATCGGCCGTGTCGCCCACTTTCAGCTTGGCCGCGCGTTCGGCGAAGCGGGCGAGGAATTCGGCATAGATGCTTTGATGCACAAGCACTTTTTCCACGCTCATGCAGATCTGGCCTTGGTGCATGAAGCTGCCGAAATTGGCGGCTTGGGTGGCGCGCTCCATCTCTGCATCTTCCAAGATGATCAGGCTGTCCTTTCCGCCGAGTTCCACGCAGGCCTTTTTCAGATGCGCGCCCGCCTTGGCCGCGATCGAGCGGCCCACGGGGGTCGATCCGGTAAAAGAGATGCCCTTCACATGGGGATGTTCAATCATCTCATCGCCCATCGCGCCCACATTCTCGCGCGAGCAGGTGATGACGTTGAACACACCGGGCGGAAAGCCCGCCTCGTGCAGGATTTCCGCGAAATAGAGCCCGCCGCTATAGGGCGTATCCTCGGACGGTTTCAGCACGATGGTGTTGCCTGCGGCCAAGGCAAAGGCAAAGCCGCGCGAGGTCAGGATGCCTTGGAAATTCCACGGGCTGATGACTGAGATCACCCCCATCGGGTAGCGCACGGCGGTCGAGAATTTGCCGTATTCGGAAGGGAGGATTTCGCCAAGGTTGTGGTAGCAGGCAGCCGCCGCCGAGCGGAACACCTCGGCCACGTAATGCGCCTCGAACCCGCCCTTGCCGACCCAGCCGCCACCCTCGGCCTGTGCGGCGGCGATGTAATCAGGGGTACGGCGTTCCCAGATATCGGCGGCTTTCAACAGCAGATGCGCGCGCTGGGTGTATTTCATCGCGGCCCAAGCCTTGAAGGCGCCATGCGCGGCCTCGATGGCCATGCGCGCCTCGGGGCGGGCGCCATCGGGGGCTTCGGCATAAAGCGCGCCGGTCGAGGGGTTGATATCGGCAAAGCTGCGGGCGGTCTGGACC
The DNA here is from genome assembly GCA_027592105.1 of Pseudomonadota bacterium. Taxonomy (GTDB): domain Bacteria; phylum Pseudomonadota; class Alphaproteobacteria; order Rhodobacterales; family Rhodobacteraceae; genus Roseicyclus. The sequence continues at coordinate 24,336 of JAQCLA010000004.1, forward strand.
CATTGGCCGCCGATATACATGCCGCGAATGGTCTGGGTCTGGGTCATCTCAGATATCCCTCCGGTCGAACTGTGACGCGCCGGGACGGCGGGTATAATGGGTGATCGGGCCACTGCCGGGCTGGCCGCCGATGGGCTGGTTGGGTGCGGGCGTTGCGGGTGCTGTGGCTGTGGGTTGTGGTGTCGCGGGCTGCGCGGTCGGGCGCAAAGGGGGCAGGGTGCTTGTCACGCGCCGCCCATCCATCGCGCGGCGCGCGGCCTGTTCCATGCTGGCCATCATCTGTGCCAGTGCCGCGTCTTGGGTCGCGGCAAGTGCTGGGGGCGGGGTGGCCATGGGGCGCGCCAGCGTCGGGCGCGCGCTGGTGTTGCTTTCGACGGCCTGACGCCCGGCGGCGGCCACGACTGCATCGATATCCACGCCCGAGATTTGGCTGGCCGACAGCGCCATGCTGGGCTGTGGGCGCACCACGAAGGGTTTTGGTGCCGCATCCGCCGCGGTTGTGGGTGTGCGCGTCGGAGCAGGGGTGGCGCTCCGATGGCCAGACGCACCACCCAGATAGGCCGCCTGCACCGCAGGATCGTTTTTCAAGATATCGGCGCGATCCTCGCGCGCGATCTGGCCGTTCTCCAGCAGATAGCCGCGATCGGCGATCCCAAGCGACAGCTTGGCGTTTTGCTCTACCAGCAAGATGCCCAGACCCGCCGCGCGCACCGCTTTCAGGCTTTGGAACAGATCCTTGGACAGAAGCGGCGACAGGCCGAGCGAGGGCTCATCAAGCATCAAGATCGTGGGGTTCGACATCATCGCCCGCCCGATAGCGACCATCTGTTGCTCGCCACCCGACATGGTCGAAACCGTCTGCCCCGCGCGGTCGGCCAGTTTCGGGAACAGCCGGATCAGCCGGTCATAATTCCCCTCGGCCTCATCACGGGCGCGGGCGGGATTGGCGCCCAGCATCAGGTTTTCCTTGACCGTCAACTCACCGAAAACGCCGCGCCCCTCTGGCACCAAGGCGATGCCTTGTTCCACGACCTTATGGGCGGGTAGGCCCAAAAGCGGCTCACCGCCCATGCTGACCGCACCTGCCGAATGCCCCTCGCAAATGCCCGCGATGGCCTTGAGTAGCGTGGATTTCCCTGCGCCATTGGCCCCAAGGATCACGACGATTTCGCCGGGTTTGACGCTGAGCGAGACACCCGACAGCGCCCGGTGCTTGCCGTAGCTGACCGCCAGATCGCTGATCTCAAGCATCCTCATCCTCCCCCAGATAGGCGCGGATCACTTCGGGGTCAGACAGCACCTCGGCGGGTGTCCCTTCGGCGATCTTGGCACCCGAGGACATGACCACGCAGCGGTCACACAGGCTGCGGATCGCGTCCATCACATGCTCGACCAGAATGATCGTACGCCCCTCGTCGCGCAAGCTGCGCACAAGATCGATGCCGGTCGAAAGCTCGGTTGGGTTCAGACCGGCCAGCCATTCATCGAGCAACAGCACCTCGGGATCGCCCGCAAGCGCGCGGGCAAGCTCCACCCGCTTGGTGTCGATATAGGTGAGCGAAGAGATCGGCAGGCCCTTGGATGCGCCCAAGCCCACCCGCTCCAAAAGCTGTTTTGCATGCCCCTCGGCGCTTTTACCCCAGCGGCGGCGATGGCCAAAGACCGCACCCGCGACCACGTTTTCCACCACGCTGAGTTCCGGCAGAAGGCGCACAAGCTGAAAGGTGCGCCCCACACCCTTGCGCGCGGTCTTGTGCGCGGGCAGGCCCGCAAGCTCGGCCCCCTTGAGGCGGATCGACCCCTCGCTCGGCGGAAACAGCCCCGAGATCATGTTGATCATCGTCGATTTGCCCGACCCGTTGGGGCCGATGATGCCCATCACCTCATGCTCGGTGACATCAAAGCGCATGTCGCGCACAGCGACCAACCCGCCAAAGCGCTTGGTCACGCCCTGCACCTCGAGAACTGTCCGGCTCATGCCCCGCCCCCCTGATGCAAGCGCCGCCGGATGCGCCCCCATAGGCCGACAAAGCCACCGGGCAGCACATAGACGATCAGCAGGAACACGATGCCGAGCAAGAGAAGCGTCTGGTTTGGGGCCTGCCGCGTGATGAATTCCCACAAGAGCGTGAAGGGGATGACACCCGCCAAGGGCCCCCACAGCCGACCCGTCCCGCCCAGAAGCGCCATGATCACCACCTGAAAGGACAAGAGCGGTGCGAAGGCGGTTGAAGGCTCGATGTAGATGTAGCGCGGCGCAAGGATTGCGCCCACGGCGGCGGCAGCCATGCCGGGGATGGTGAAAAGGGCGACCTTGGCCATCGCCGTGTCGATGCCCACGTGGCGCGCCACTGTTTCATCATTGCCGATGATGCGCAGCGCAAAGCCGAGCTTCGAGCGCCCGATCAGCCAACCCGCCAAGTAGACGAGCGCGGCCAGCCCCAGAAGCATCCAGTAAATGTCTTTCTCGGTGATGGAGGTCAGCACATACATGCCGCGCTGGCCGGTCTGGTTCTGCACCCAAGTCACGACTTGGCGCACCAGCTCAGCCAGCCCCAGCGTGAAGATCACGAAATAGACCCCCGACAGGCGCAAGGTGACCATGCCCACAAGGGCGGCCAAGATGCCCCCGAGTGCAGCGGCGATCAGCGGCAGCATCCAGAAGGGCAGGGTTTGGAACCCCAAGCCCGTGACGAAAGTGCCCACCCCGAAAAACGCCGCAGTGGCCAACGAAATGTAATGCGTCGGACCCGAAAACAGCGCCCATGAGGTCGCCAGCACCACGAACATCGCCATGGTGGTGGCCATGCTCAACCAATAGGGGCTCGCCATCAGCGGCACGAAGGCCGCCACGACAAGCGCCAAGGCCCAAGGGATGACTTTTCCGATCTCCTGCGCGCTCATGTCGGTTTCTTTCCGAACAGCCCTTGCGGGCGGAAGAGCAAGATACCCAAAAACAGCACATAGGCCGCGGCCAGCGTCAGCCCGGGATCAATTAAGCGTGCGACAGCGGTCTCGCAAATGCCAAGGATCATCGCGGCCACGATGGTGCCGCGAATATCGCCCACGCCGCCCATGATCACGATGATCAGCGCCTTCATGGTGAACAACACACCCACCGAGGCGTCGAGCGTGAAAAACATCGAAATCAGCGCGCCACCCACGGCCGTGATCGCGCCACCCAGCGCAAAGGCTTGGGCCGAGGCCGCGCGCGTGTCGATCCCAACCAACCGCGCAGAGTTCGGATTGACCGCCAAGGCCCGCAGCCGCAGGCCTGCCCGTGTATAGCTGAGCCATAGCCACAGCCCCAGACCGATGATCGCCGCCAGCACAAAAGCCACCAACCGGTTCTGCCCATAGGATGAACCAAAAATATCAATGGGTTGAGAAAGATAGGCGTAGTTGAAATAGCCGCCACCAAACACCGCGGTCATGATGCCCACCAGCGCGAAGGACATGCCGAAGGTTGCAAGGATGCTATCGACCTCCAGCGCGCCGCGACTTTTGGCGCGGCTGACCAAAGGTTGCAGCATGATGCGGTAGATCAGCCAATTCACCGCGAATGCGATGGGGGCCACCAGCACAAGTGCTGCGACCGGGCTGACTTGCGCGGCTGTATAGGCCCAAAAGGCCGCGAACCCGCCCGCCACCAACAACTCACCATTGGCGAGGTTCATGATGCGCGCGACACCGTATTGCAGGTTCAGCCCAAGCGCGATGAGGGCATAGGTACCCCCCAGCAAAAGGCCGGTGATCAAGATGAACATATTGCGCCCTGTTCCCGAAAGACACGGGCGGCAGGCATCGGCCCGCCGCCCGGATCAGGTCAGTTAGTTCCAGCCGTCAAACAGCTGCACATCGACGGCACCGTCACGACCGCGTGCTGAGACGCCGCGGAACACGCCGTTTTGCCACTGGCCGACAGTCCAATACCGCTCGTTGTCGTTGTTCTCGTTGAACGACACGGGGCCAAGGATGGTCTCGTAGCTATTGGCACGATCTTGCAGATGCGCCAGCACCGCCGCGCGGTCGGCAGAGCCGACAGCCTCGATCGCCTGACCCAGAACTTCGAGCGTGGCATAGGTGGTCGCAGATGCCCAGAAATCGGGGCCTTGACCTGCCAGTTCGGTATGGGCCGCAGCAAAGGCTTGGAAGGCCGGATCATCGGCATTCACGCCACCCATGCCCAAGACACCTTCGATCTGCTCGCCGAAGCGACCCGCATAGGCGGGGAAGGCGGTTGCCACAGCGGTGAAGAAAACGCTGGGTGCAAAGCCCTGCACGATGGCCTGATCGGTCAGCGCGAAGGTGTCGCCGGGATAGGACCACGCGATGAAGGCGTCAGCCTCGGCCGATTTGGCGCCATCGATGACCGGGGCCAGATCTTGTGTGCCCAGCGGGTAGGAGGATTCATAGACAATCTCGAAGCCCGAGCTTTCCAGCACGGCGCGCGAAATGCCCACCATCTCGATCCCGAAAGCATCGGCCACATTGACCAAGGCCACGCGGTTGCCGATGGAGCCTGCTTCACGCAGATCGACGAGAACCTTTGCCGTATCCTCGGCCATCACGCTCGTGCGGCCCAGCAAGAAGAACATGTTGGGGAACTGGGCTGCCAATTCGGGCTGCTGGTTGGTCACGGCGGTGCCGGTGATCTGCGGATAGCCCAGCTGGGCAAAGATCGGTGCGGCTGCAAGGTTCAGACCCGTGGAATAGGGCGCGACCATGAAATCGACCTGATCTTGCGTTGCCAGGCGCTGCGCGGCCTGGATCGCCTGCTGCGGGTTGGTCTGGTCGTCATACTCGACCAGTTCGATCATAGCCTTGCCACCGGCAAGCTGAAGACCGCCTGCATCATTGGTTTGTTGCACCCAAAGCCGCACGGCGGGCCAATGGGTGACAGCCGCACCACCGGCCAGCGGGCCTGACTGCGGCGCGGCAGCGCCGAGGCGAATCGTATCTTGGGCCGATGCGGCGCCAAGGCCTGCAACGGCCAGCGCCATAGCGGCTGTCGCGGTCATAAGTGTTCTGCGGAACATGTTTCCCTCCCGATCTGGGGTATGCGCGGTGCAATTGCATGCAGCGGCCAGCCCCGGTTCCCTTTCGTGCTCGCTTTGGCGGGGGGGCGAATTTGGCAGCCGCCCCTTTAAATCTTGCCTTTGCGATGTTTGTCGTCCTCCACGACAAACCACAGCTACTTTCTTGACTGTATACATTCTGATATTCAAGCATTCTGTATGTGGTGGTCGAATTTTAAACCTCAGGTTGTGGATTGGGGCTGGATCAGCGCCGTTTTTGATGGGTGGTATGCGCGCTTTTCCCGCATCATCCGCCCAAGGCTGCCTGCTGTAGGTGATCCAAAAACAAAGCCGCGCAAAGGCGCGGCTTTGTTGGCGTTTGCCGATATTCTTGCGGTTACACGACCTTGACGGTCAGATTGCCCACGCCTGCGACATGGCCCTCCATGACGTCGCCGCGGGTGATCGGGCCGACTCCTGCGGGTGTGCCTGTCATGATCACATCGCCGGGCTGCAATGCGAAATAGCGCGACAAGATCGCGATCATTTCGGGCAGTTTCCAGATCATCTGGTTCAGATCGCCCTCTTGCTGCAGCGCACCGTTGACCTTGAGCCAGATCGCGCCCTGATCCGGATGGCCGATCTGGCTTGCCGGGACCAAGGGGCCGCAGGGGGCCGATTTCTCGAAGGCCTTGCCGATCTCCCAGGGGCGGCCGAGTTTTTTCGCCTCGCCCTGCAGGTCGCGCCGCGTCATGTCGAGGCCGACAGCATAGCCAAAGACATGATCAAGCGCGTCCGCTGCCGCGATGTCGGTGCCGCCCTTGTGCAGCGCCACGACCAATTCGATCTCGTAATGCACATCATCGGTTTGGACCGGATAGGGGAAATCGCCGAAGATGATGTTGTCGGGGTTCTTTTGGAAAAAGAAGGGCGGCTCCTTGTTCGGGTCATGGCCCATTTCGATGGCATGGGCGGCATAGTTGCGGCCGATGCAATAGACGCGCCGCACCGGGAATGTCTGGTCCGACCCCGCAACAGGAAAGCGCGTCACCGGGGCAGGGGCGAAAAGGTCTTTGGCGTTTGTCATCTGTGGATCTTTCTTGGCGGGTTTGTCGCGCGCGGTGATGCCTTGCGCCAGCGGGCAGGGCAACGGTCATTCGTCGCCCCGCGAAGCGCCTGCGCTGGATCAGGCTTGGCGAACGAGGCTGACGCCTTCGATCAGGTGGCGCAGCCCAAGCCAGCCACCCAGCCAGATCATCCCGGCCACGATGGGGGCATGAAACGACAACAGCGACAGCGCACCCAGCCCTTGGCCCACCGAACAACCCGCCGCCAGCACAGCGCCGACCCCCATCAGCACCGCACCACCC
>JAQCLA010000180.1 GCA_027592105.1 Pseudomonadota bacterium
CGGTGACAGGGTCGGCGCGCATCAGGGAGGATCAGCCATGGACCATAGCCGCCATTTCTATATCGACGGACGTTGGGTCGCCCCGGTAACCCCGCGCGATCTTGATGTGATCGACCCCTCGACCGAAGAGGTCTGCGCCACGATTTCCATCGGCGATCAGGCCGATACCGATGCCGCCGTCGCCGCCGCGCGCCGCGCCTTCGACGGATGGGCCGCGACCCCCGTGGCCGAGCGGATCGACGCGTTGGAGCGTATTCTCGCGGCCTATCTCAAACGGTCCGAAGACATGGCGCAAGCCATCACCGCCGAGATGGGCGCGCCGCTGGATTGGTCGCGCCAGCAGCAGGTGACATCGGGCGATTGGCATTTCGAGGCCTTCCTTGCCGCCGCGCGCGCGATGGATTGGGAACGCCCCCTTGGCCCCCATGCGCCGGGTGAGCGGATTTTCCATGAAGCCATCGGTGTGGTGGCCCTGATCACGCCGTGGAACTGGCCGATGAACCAGATCGCGCTCAAGGTGGCACCGGCACTTTTGGCAGGCTGCACAATGGTGCTGAAACCCTCGGAAATCTCGCCGCTATCGGGCTTGGTCTTTGCCGAGATCGTCGATGCCGCGGGCCTGCCGCCGGGCGTGTTCAACCTTGTCAACGGCGATGGGCCGGGTGTGGGTAGCCAGCTTTCGGTGCATACGGATGTCGACATGGTCAGCTTTACCGGATCGACGCGGGCCGGGCGGCTGATTTCCAAGGCGGCGGCCGATACGATCAAGCGCGTCAGCCTAGAGCTCGGCGGTAAGGGCGCGAATATCATCTTCTCCGATGCTGATGAAAAGGCCGTCAAGCGCGGCGTGGCGCGGTGTTTCGGCAATTCCGGCCAATCCTGCAACGCGCCCACGCGCATGCTGGTGCAGCGCGACCGCTACGCCGCCGCCGTCGCGATCGCCGCAAAAGCGGCTGAGGAAACGCCGGTCATCAACGCCCATCAAGAGGGGCGCGGGATCGGCCCTGTCGTGTCCGCGATGCAATTCGACAAGATCCAAGCCCTGATCCAGACCGGCATCGACGAAGGCGCGCGGCTGGTCGCAGGCGGCACCGGGCGGCCCGGGCATCTGAACCGCGGCTATTTCGTGCGCCCCACGGTTTTTGCCGATGTGACCCCCGACATGACCATCTACCGCGAGGAAATTTTTGGCCCCGTCCTGTCGATCACCCCCTTCGACACCGAGGAAGAGGCCATCGCGATGGCCAATGATACGGAATACGGGCTGACCAATTACATTCAGACCACCGACAAAGACCGCCTTCATCGTGTTGCGCGGCGGCTCCGCTCAGGGATGGTGGAATGCAACGGCAAGGGTTTCGGCAAGGGTTCGCCCTTTGGCGGCATGAAACAATCAGGCAGCGGCCGTGAGGGCGGCGTTTGGGGCATTCATGAATTCCTCGAGGTGAAAACCGTCAGCGATTGGGAATAATCACTGTTTTCTCGTCGCTTGCCGTAAGGTTCTGCCGCGCTGCGGAAATTTGTCGTGGTCCTGTCACCTCTGCCGCCTATCTTTGGCACAGATGACGGAAAACACAGAAATAACAGGCCCGATCGTTTTGATCTTGGGCAGCGGCCCGGCTGCTGTGGCAGTGCGCGGCTGGGACAGGTCTGTCTTTGACCAGATCGTGGCGATCAACAATGCATGGCGCCTGCGCCCTGATTGGGATGTGTCGATCCACCCCGAGGATTTTCCGCCAGAGCATCGCCCACCTGCCTTGGCCTCCGATCAATCGCGGATCGTGGCCGATGATTATGTGCCGATCCAAAATGCCTATGGCGGCTTTATCTATGCGGGCGGCACGATGGCCTTTACCGCCGGCTATTGGGCGCTTGGCGCGCTCAAGCCGCGCGTGATGGCGTTTTTCGGTTGTGACATGGTCTATGCCGCGACGGGCAAGACGCATTTCTACGGCACTGGCACGGCCGACCCCTTGCGCGCCGATATCACGCTCCAAAGCCTCGAGGCCAAGGCCGCGCGACTACAGCTTTTGGCAGCGGAACAGGGATGCGCCTGTGTGAACCTATCGATGCAGGACAGCCGCTTGGTCTTTCCGCAGGCCGGTTTGGATGACCTTGCCAATGCCGCGCCATTGCTGACCGATGCATCCGCCGTTGGGATCGCCAAGGCGCGCGAGGCGGAATTGGATTACGTCGTCCCCTCGGGCCGCTATTGGCAAGAGGCGGATCGGTTCGACGCCACGGCCTTGGCCGATCTCGATGCGCTATGGCTTGCCGCGCATGCGGCGACGCTTAGAACGGCACAGGCGCACGAAACACCATCCCCAACCCGCCGTCCGGGTGCCGTAGCTTCAGGCTTTCGGCGTGGAGCATGAGGCGCGGGTAATCTCGCGCTTTCCCTATGGCGTAAAACGGATCGCCAAGGATCGGATGGCCGAGTTCCAGCATATGCACACGAAGCTGATGGGACCGGCCCGTCTTGGGGTATAGCCGCATTCGGGTGGTGCCATCTTCGATCCGCATGCGCCGCCACGATGTTTGGGAGGGTTTGCCGATCTCCCAGTTCACATGCTGGCGCGGGCGGTTCGGCCAATCGACGCAAAGCGGTAGGTCGATCTCGCCCGTTTCCGCGGCCACCTCGCCCCAGACGCGGGCGACATAGGTCTTTTTCATCTGGCGCTTTTCGAATTGCTGCCCCAGATGGCGTTGCGCATGTGGGGTGAGGGCAAAGATCATCACTCCCGATGTGTCCATATCCAACCGATGCACCAGCAAGACCTGCGGAAAGGCCGCCTTGATCCGTGCGATCAGGCAATCGGCCAAATGCGCCGCCTTGCCCGGCACCGACAAAAGCCCGGCGGGCTTGTTGACCACGATGATCTCTGCATCGACATGGATGATGTCGAGCGGTGTATCAGGCGGTGCGTAGTCGAAGGCCGGGTTGGGGTTGGCGTCGGTCAATGGTCGGGTTTCGATTGTTCGAAAGCGGCCTGTTGCGCGGCGTTCGCCTCGGTCTGGTGCAGGGCTTTCCAATCATCATAGGGCATGCCGTAGACGATTTCGCGCGCGGCCTCTTTGTCGATGGCCATGCCGCGTTCTGCCCCGGCTTCTTGATACCACCGGCTCAGGCAGTTGCGGCAAAAGCCTGTCAGGTTCATCATATCGATATTCTGCACATCCACGCGCGCATTCAAATGCGCAAGCAGGCGGCGAAAGGCGGCGGCTTCGAGTTCGGTGCGGGTGGCGTCGTCCATGGTGTCTCCCCCTATGATTTTATCAGACCTCGGCATTCTTGAGCGCCGCGTCAAGCATCGGTGCCAAACGCCGCCCCCAATTTTGCTGCTGTTCGGGTGCCGCGATCAGGTCGTTGCGCAATTCGATCAATACATGCGGCAGGCCGGGCTGCACGCCGTGGCGGTCGAGCGCATCACCGGGAAGATGCCCGCTGTAGGGCTCATTATCGCCGACACAGATATCATCCTCCGCCCGAAGCTGGGCCAAAAGTGGCAAGGCCAAGCGCGTATCGCCCGCATAAAGCACCCCCACATGCCAAGGGCGGGGCGCGCGCCCCTTGAGTTGCGGGGTAAAGGAATGGATCGCCAAGATCACCGGGTCCGCGCGGCGGGCAAGAAGTCCCGCCAATGCATCGTGGTAGGGGCGGTGAAACAGGGCGAGCCGCCGTTCGACCTCGGCGGCGTCTGCATGGCGATTGGCGGGGATGATCGATCCGTCATAGATCTTCATGCACAGCGTTGGGTCATCCTCGCCCCGGTTCGGGTCGATTACCAGACGTGAGAAATCGGACAAGATCACCGGGCTGTCGAGTGCCGCCCCCAAAGCGCGTGCAAGACCGGCCGCGCCGATATCATAGGCGATGTGGCGTGCCATATCTTCGGGCGGCAGGCCCAGATCGCCCCCGGCCACTGTTTCAGGCACGCGGTTCGAGGCGTGATCGCATGTCACCACCCAGCGCCCCGGGCGATCCTCACCCTCGATCTGATAGGCTGGCGTCATGTCTTTGTTGCACCCGTGATGTTGCTAGGGGCCGGAAATAGGACTTTCGTGCAGGCTTGGCCAGTGGTGGTGCCGCATGTCTGTTGTCGGCGTGCCGGAATTGCGCCATAGAGCAATAAAGACGCGCATGTTTGCGCTAACAAGTGGGCCAAGCCATCCAGCGGTTGGCTGACCGAAATAGCGGATGAAGAGGAACCGACCGATGAAACGCGACCGTAACGTCAAGATCGTGGCGACACTTGGCCCGGCATCGGATGGCGAGCATATGATCCGTAAGCTATACGACGCGGGCGCGGATGTGTTTCGCCTCAACATGTCCCATGGCGGCCATGCCGAGATTGCCGCGCGCCACGCCGCCATCCGCAAGGTGGAAAAGGCCGTGGGTCGCCCCATCGCCATTCTGGCCGATCTTCAAGGCCCGAAACTCCGCTGTGGTGTCTTTGCCGATGACGAGGGCCATGTGCTGAAAAACGGCGCCTCTTTCCGCTTCGATCTCGACAAGGCGCCGGGTAGCGAGAGCCGGGTGAACCTGCCTCATCCCGAGATTTTTGCCGCCCTCGAGCCGGGCGCGCGGCTTTTGGTCAATGATGGCAAGGTGCGGCTGCGTGTTGATGCCTGTGGTGCCGATTTCGCCGATTGCACAGTGATCGCGGGTGGCCCGGTGTCGAACCGCAAGGGCGTGAACGTGCCCGATGTCGTGCTGCCCTTGGCGGCGCTGAGTGAAAAAGATCGCGCCGATCTGGAATTCGTCTGTGCGCTTGGGGTGGATTGGCTTGCGCTGTCCTTTGTGCAGCGCGCCGCGGATGTGCATGAAGCCCGCGAACTGGCCGCAGGCCGCGCGGCGATCATGTCCAAGATCGAGAAACCGGCCGCAGTCGCGGCCTTTGACGAGATCTTGGCTGTGTCCGACGGGATCATGGTCGCGCGTGGTGATCTGGGCGTGGAATTGCCGGTGCAAAACGTGCCGCCGATCCAGAAGCGGTTGGTGCGCAAATGCCGCGCGGCCGCAAAGCCTGTGATCGTGGCGACCCAGATGCTTGAAAGCATGATCGAAAGCCCGATGCCCACACGCGCCGAGGTGTCGGATGTCGCCACCGCCCTTTACGAGGGGGCGGACGCCGTGATGCTGAGCGCGGAATCGGCCGCCGGTTCCTATCCGATCGAGGCGGTTCAGACGATGAACAACGTCGCGCTCGAGGTCGAGAACGACGCAAATTACACCTCCATCATGGCAGCCTCGCGCAATGTCGCGCGTGTCAGCACGGCGGACGCCATCGTACTGGCCGCGCGCGAAATCGCCGAGACCGTGGATATCAAGGCGATCTGCTGTTTCACGCAATCGGGCAATACCGCCGCCTTGGTGGCGCGCGAACGCCCGCAGGTGCCGATCCTTGCGCTGACGCCCTTGGTCGATGTG
>JAQCLA010000181.1 GCA_027592105.1 Pseudomonadota bacterium
CCGCCCGGTATGCATCAAATCCATCGCGTCGATCACCAGCGCGATATCGCTGGCGTTCTTGCCCACGGTATTGGCTGGCTGGTGATGGGGCACGATCCCAAACTCGGCCTGCACGCCTGACCAGCCCTTCATATGGCTCGAAGAGAAATCCCCGTAAATACGCCTGACGCTGGCCTCGCCGAAACCGGCGATCTCGTCGAAAATCGCCATGGCATGTTTTGAGCTGGTGTTGTCGGCGTCGATCAGCACCGCCAACAGCGGTGTCTTTTCACTTGTCATCTGCAAATACCTCCGCGGTTAGCCTGTCACATCGGGCGCGACCTGGCCAGACCCGCGCCCAGCGCCTTAGCGCATCGCCCCCGGCAAATCTTTCCACATCACCAAGGCATCGACGTAACCATCACGCGGGTGGTGAAACGCACCGGGCAGGCGACCAACGATCTCAAACCCGGCGCGCTGCCAGATATTGATTGCCCGATGGTTGGTAGATACGACAAAATTGAACTGCATCGCGCGGTAGCCCATGGCCGTGGCTGTGGCCAAAGCGTGATCAAGCATCGCACGCGCCACGCCTTGGCCATGGGCGGCGGCGGCGGTGACAAAGCCGCAATTGCAGACATGCGCACCGCCGCCGTGCTGATTGGGGCGGATATAATAGCTGCCTAAAATGGTGCCCAGCGCCTCGGCGACGAAAACCGTCTTCTCGGCGGCGCACCAATAGGCCAGCGCCGCTTCGGGCGTGATGGCAGGATCAATCGTATAGGTCTCGCCCGCGCGAAACACCGGCAGCAAGACCGCCGCCAATGCCCCGGCATCAGCCGGGGCGGCCGGGCGGATTACAAGGTCTATCGCGTCGCGCACCGGATCAATACACCACGACCGAACGGATCGATTTGCCCGCATGCATCAGGTCAAAGGCAGTGTTGATCTCATCAAGGGGCATGGTGTGAGTGATCATCGGATCAATCTCGATCTTACCATCCATGTACCAATCCACGAATTTCGGCACATCGGTGCGCCCCTTGGCCCCGCCAAAGGCCGTGCCTTTCCAGACCCGGCCCGTGACCAGCTGGAAAGGCCGCGTCGCAATCTCGGCCCCCGCTGGTGCCACGCCGATGATCACCGACACGCCCCAGCCGCGATGGGAACATTCCAGCGCGTCGCGCATCACCTTTACATTGCCCGTGGCGTCAAAACTGTAATCGACACCGCCGATATGATCGATCCCGCGCTTGGTCAGGTTCACGATCTCTTGCACCACGGACCCCTCGATTTTGGAGGGGTTGATGAAATGCGTCATGCCGAATTTGCGCGCCATCTCTTCCTTGGCGTCGTTCAGATCGACACCGATGATCATATCGGCCCCCGCCATCCGCAGACCTTGGATCACGTTCAGCCCGATGCCGCCAAGCCCAAAGACAGCCGCCGTTGATCCGATCTCCACACCGGCGGTATTGATCACGGCGCCAATGCCCGTGGTCACGCCGCAGCCGATATAGCAAATCTTGTCAAAGGGCGCGTCCTCGCGCACCTTGGCCAGCGCGATCTCGGGCATCACCGTGTGATTGGCAAAGGTCGAACAGCCCATATAGTGATAGATCGGCGTGCCATCGAGCATCGAGAACCGCGTGGTGCCATCGGGCATCAGACCTTGGCCTTGGGTGTTGCGGATCGCCGTGCAAAGGTTGGTCTTGCCAGACAGGCAGGAATAACACTGCCGACATTCCGGCGTATAAAGCGGGATGACATGATCGCCGGGTTTGAGCGTGGTAACACCCTCGCCCACTGCGATGACAACGCCCGCGCCCTCATGGCCCAAAATGCAGGGAAACAGCCCCTCGGGGTCTGCACCTGACAGGGTGAATTCATCCGTATGGCAAATGCCTGTGGCCTTGATCTCGACCAAAACCTCACCGGCTTTGGGATCATCGAGGTTCACCTCCATGATTTGCAGCGGCTTTCCGGCCTCGATCGCGACAGCGGCACGTGTGCGCATGGGGGGATCCTCCGAACAATGTCTTGCGTTAGAGTATGCCTGTATCATAATTCAAGACAAGGTCTCACAATTCAAGCCGATTCGGTAAGCATGCATCTGGAACGTCTGATTGCAGTTATGGAGATTGTCGCCGTTGCCGGGCGCCCGGTCTCTGCAATCGAGGTTCAGAAGGCGACAGGCCTGCCCAAACCAACCTGCTACCGATTGCTCCAGACGTTGCAGGACCAAGGGCTGGTCGAAGCGCCAGCGGGCGATGGGCGTGTCATCATCGGAGAGCGGTTGATCCGCATCGCGTTACTTGGAAAGTCGGATGTGGATGTGCGTCGAGCCGCAGCACCGCTTCTGAAAGCGGCGGCGGTGCAATTCAATGAAACAGTGTTCCTGTCGCGATTCCGCAATTCTCAAGTGGAAATCATCCATGTCGAGACCCCGGACGACCCTGCACGCGCCTACATTCATCCCGGTCTGGGTGTGCGCCCGATGCATGCCTGTTCGTGTTCAAAGGCAATTGCCGCTTTTGCCGAACCACAATTTCAAGATTGCATCATCGGTGGCACGCTCAAGGCCTACACGGAACATACCAAGACCACCGAGGAAGAGTTACGCGACGACTTTGCCCGCATCGTGGAACGAGGCTTTGCCGATTGCGATCAGGAAATCGACCTTGGAATCGCCAGCGTGGCGGCCCCGGTTTCGATTGGCAATATCGGCGCGACCTTCAGCGTCGGGGCTGTCGGACCGATCCGGCGTTTCGGACAGGACCAACGCAAAGCGATTGGCGAGAAACTGATAGAACTGGCCAGCCGCGTCAGCGGCGCCATTCAACTATGCAACGTGGCCGAGGTTTGAGGAGGCAGCGGCCAGACTGCAACGAAAGGGAAGATTATCGGATGGGTCTATGGTGGCCCATCGCATTCAAGGGAGGACGACATGACGTTAAGACCAGACCCGACATTCCATGCCACTGCTCAGCTTGCCATGCAGGCCCCGGTGGAAAATTACGGCTTCGTGGTCATGCTAAGCCCCGACGCGGCGCAACCCGATGGGATCGCCGTGGTGGACCTGAACCCGACATCGGACGGTTATGGCACCATTGTTCATCAGCTTCTGATGCCCAACAAAGGTGATGAATTCCATCATTTCGGTTGGAACGCCTGTTCGTCATCCCTGTCTCCGTTGTCGGGCCATGCGTTTCTGGAACGGCGTTACCTGATTGTACCGGGAATCCGTTCGTCACGCATTTACGTGATCGATACCAAAGACCCGCTGGACCTGAAGATTCATAAGATCATCGAACCCGAAGAGGTGTTTGCCAAAACCGGTTACTCGCGCCCGCATACCATTCACTGCGGCCCGGAAGGGATATACGTCTCAACCTTGGGTGGTGGCGGCGTGGATGGCACCGATGGTCCTCCCGGAATTTTCATAATGGATTGCGAGACATTCGAAATCATCGGCCAGTATGAGATGGATCGCGGCAAACAGGACAAGCATTACGATTTCTGGTGGAACCTGCCACAGGATTACATGGTCAGTTCCGAATGGGGCCTGCCACCGCAATACGAAAACGGTGTCGTGCCAGAGGATTTGCTGTCTAACAAATACGGCCATTCGATCCATTTCTGGGATTTGCGCCGCCGCAAGAACATCCAGACCATGGATTTTGGTGAGAATTACCAAATGGCCCTGGAAATCCGGCCCGCGCATGACCCCAAGAAATCTTACGGGTTTTGCGGTGTGGTGGTGGACACGACCAACCTGCAAGGCGCGATCTTTACATGGTGGCGCGGCGAAGATGGCACTTGGCAATCCAAGAAAACAATCACCATCGACCCGCGGCCCGAAGACCCCGATAACCTTCCGCCACTGTTGCAGGGGTTTGGGGCCGTGCCGCCGCTGGTCACCGATATCGACCTAAGCCTTGACGACAAATACTTGTATGTTGCCTGCTGGGGCTTGGGGGAGATGCATCAGTATGACGTGTCCGACCCGATGAACCCCAAGCTGACAGGCAAGGTCGAACTGGGTGGCATTGCGCGCGGCACGAAGCACCCCAGCGGCGGCGATTTCGCCTTTGGCCCACAGATGGTCGAGATCAGCCGCGACGGTAAACGCGTCTACTGGACCAACTCGCTCTATTCCACGTGGGATACGCAGTTCTACCCCGGACAGGACGGCGGGCAGATGGTCATGGCGCATGTAGGCGAAAACGGCGGCCTGATGCTGGATCGCGATTTCTACATCGATTTCCCGAAAGGCCACCGCGCGCATCAGATCCGGCTGGAAGGGGGCGACTGCTCGACCGACAGCTTCTGCTATCCGAACGTCTAGATGGGCCTAGATGTGAATACGCTGGCGGCCCTTTGGGGGGCCGTCATACTCTCGGGCATCTATCACGGTGTGAACCCAGGCATGGGATGGCCGCTGGCGGTTTCAGCCGGGTTGATGGAAGGGCGGCATCTTGCACTGGTCAAGGCCATTGCCGCGCTAGCCCTTGGGCATCTGCTGGCGATGCTGGCCATCTTGCTGCCATTCTCGATGATGACGACGCTGATCCGCTGGGAGACCGAGTTGAGGATCGGCGCGGGGGCCGTGGTCATCGCGGCTGGGGTTTACCTGCTGATAAATCGTAGGCACCCAAGGTTCCTGGCGCGCGTGTCGCCGTCCCGGCTTGCACTATGGTCATTCCTTGCGGCCATGGCTCATGGGGCCGGACTGATGCTGGTGCCAATTTACCTTGGTATCTGCGAGGCCGATCTTACAGATGCCGGGCATGATGCGGCGCGCGATCTGATGGGGCAGAATATCACTTCTGCCTTCCTTGTGGCGTTGGCCCATACATTGGCTATGACCGTCGCGGGCGGCGCAATCGCTGCCGCTATCTATTTTTACTTCGGCCTGAAATTCTTGTCGAAGACTTGGTTCAACCTCGACATAGTCTGGGCATTTAGCTTGATCGTTGTTGGGGCGTTCGGCATTTACTTTGCGTTTCACGCCCATTGATTTTGGCCGTGCTTTAATACCACTAACTCCCAGAACGAATGACCGTTCGGTATCTTCCGCATGACGCGCTGATCGTCCGCTCTGGGCCGGGCATGTCGTGCATGGCAGACACCTCGCGCGACTTTGCAAACTCCGCTCCCTGCCAAAAGCCGCCGGTCAGATCGGCGCATGCTGCCAACGACGAATGCTAATTGACCCCTCCGCGTCGAGATGGCACCTCCTCTGCGTCATCGAGAGTTGAGCTGCCGCTCACGCCAACCTGCCGGACCGGCAAGGTGGTTCTGAAAAGGATGTGGCCCATGAGGCAAACAAAGGTCGCATGTGACGCCAGCTCTCCCAAGGAGAGCGTCATGGAACTTCACCCACACATCGAGAAACTCATCGCCACGGCACCTACAAGTGCCGTTGCAGCCGC
>JAQCLA010000182.1 GCA_027592105.1 Pseudomonadota bacterium
ACATCCGAACGCGCCCGAATGCGCATCCTTGCCGACCGCCTATCGGCCCCGTGCAATGCTTTTGTGACGGCTGCGTAACAGTTTTATGACACTCAAAGCTGCGCAGGCTTATTTCCATGACGCGGCGCAAAAACCATTAATCGCGCGGCAAGATGACGGTGAAAACACTGCCCTGCCCCTGTCGCGATTCGATGCGCAGACGGCCGCGGTGGCGGTTGATGATATGCTTGACGATGGCCAAGCCTAGCCCGGTGCCCCCCATCGCGCGGCTGCGATGGGTGTCGACGCGGTAGAAGCGCTCGGTCAGGCGCGGAATATGCAGCGGGTCGATCCCTTCGCCCTGATCGACGACATCGACCACGATCACCGGGCCATG
The DNA here is from genome assembly GCA_027592105.1 of Pseudomonadota bacterium. Classification (GTDB taxonomy): domain Bacteria; phylum Pseudomonadota; class Alphaproteobacteria; order Rhodobacterales; family Rhodobacteraceae; genus Roseicyclus. Next base: position 377 of record JAQCLA010000182.1, read on the forward strand.
CATCGCGCCCATGCCTTGTTGCCAACCGATGGCAAGCGTCACGGTCTTGCCGCGCCCACCGTATTTCAGCGCATTCTCGGTCAGGTTCAAAAACACCTGCATCAGCTGGTCACGGTCACCTTTCAGGCGAAAGACCTCATCGGCATGTCCAAGCACCAAGGCGGGTGCGGCAGGTCGGAGCTCAAAGGCCAATTCGCAGGCCTGATCTTCGGCAGCCGGACGCAGCGCCGCGATCACCCCCCGAAGAACCGCGCCAAGATCGACATCATCGGCAGGGCGTTGGCGTTCTTGCGATTCGACCCGGCTCAACGACAGCAAGTCCGAGACCAAGCGGTTCATCCGCCGCGCCTCGCCCTCCATGATCCCCAAGAACCGCTCGCGCGCGCTGACATCATCGCGCGCCGGACCGCGCAGCGTTTCGATGAAGCCCATCACGGCGGTCAAGGGCGTGCGCAATTCATGGCTGACATTGGCGACGAAATCGCGCCGCATCTCTTCGGCTTCCCGCAGATGGGTGATGTCGGTGAAATACAGCACCAGATCATGTTGGCCGCGCGCATCGGGTGGGCCAATGGGCGTGATCTTGACGCGATACTGCGTCTCGCCCGTGCTTTCGGTGCGCTGCAGGCGCGCCTCACCCACCTGCCCGTCGGCGAACGCAGCCTCGATCCGACCCAAAAGCGATGGCTGACGCAGGACCGAAGCATAGCTGCGTCCTTCGATCCAATTGCCCAAAAGCGTGCGCGCAGCACTGTTGGCGCGCAGCACTTGGCCACTCTGCGAAAGGTGCAACATCGGCTCGGGCACCGCCTCGAGGAGTTCGGTCAAAAGCTCTTCACTCATCATCGCGCCATGTTTTGCTTGGATGCGGGACTGTGCATGGCGCAAGCCGTGGCCCGATTCCCGCCGCTTGGCAATGGTTTCGAAATTCCTATCATCTGCATTTGTTATCTTTGACAAAGACTTTTTGACGTTATACTCACACAGGTGATGGCATGTTTGGCTGTCGTGCCGCGGCCTGTTCCAAAATGGAAAGGCGGCGGTGTCGTATAGCCCCATCGTTGAAAATAAGGTGCCGAAGATGGATGGAAGAGACAGGCAAGCCCTTTCTCGCGCCCGTCAAGAAGGGCCCGAGGAACCACAGGCAGCGCGCCCCGTGTTGGCGGTTGAAATCGCCAGCGATGTGGTTTCCGCTTTGCCGCCGAACTTGGTGCAACCCGGCGCGGTGATCCGTTCCGTGGCACTTGATCACTTGGCCGATACCCAATTGGTCGGCCCAGCGGCACCGATCTTGGTGCTGTCGCGGCTTGTGACACCGGAATTCGATGCGCTCGATCTGGCGCGGATGCTGTCACAATACGGCTATCGCGGGCGCTATCTGGCTTTGGTCGACCGGCTGCCCGACGCCAAGCTGATCCGCCGCGAAGTCGCGGCGCAATCGCCGGGCATCAATTTCGATGTCATCATCCTTGATGGCTCATCGCCGCTGCATTCGCTCTAGATCGCGGCAAGCCCCGCTTCGAAATCGGCGATCAGCAGATCGACATCCTCGATGCCGACCGAGATGCGGAAAAACCCATCCGTGATCCCAAGGACCGCGCGGCCTTCAGCCGTCAGGCCGCGATGCGAGGATGAAGGCGGATGGCTGAGCGTCGTGCCCACATCCCCCAAGGTCGGCGCAAAGGCCATCTCCGGCATCGCCTCGACCATGCGATTGGCGGCGGCCGCATCGCCATCGATCATGATCGAAAGCATATTGCCGTAACGCCCGTTCAAGAGCGCCTTGGCGCGAGCGTGGTCTGGGTGATCGGCGCGGCCGGGGTATAGCACCTTTGCGATCTTGGGTTGGCCCGCGAACCAATCGCCAAGACGCGCGGCATTGGCCTCGGCTCGGTCAAAACGCAGGGGGAAGGTATAAAGCCCCCGCTCGGCCAGCCAGCATTCATAAGGGCTGGGTGTCAGCCCGGTTGTGACCGCGAAATCATAGATTTTCTTGGCATCAGCCGGGTCACGCGCCGCGACATAGCCCAGCGTCACATCGGAATGGCCTGCCAAAAGCTTCGTCACCGAATGGATGACGATATCGGCCCCATGATCGAAGGGGCGATAGCCGATGGGCGTGGTAAAGGTATTGTCGACCGCCACCAAAACCCCGGCTTCTTTCGCGACCGCAATAATGCCCGCCATATCGGCCACGCGCAGCGTGGGGTTCGACACCACCTCGAGCAGGATCATCTTGGTCTCGGGCCGGAGCGCGGCCTTGAGGGCGGAAGGGTTACCCACATCGACCACCGTGGTGGCGATGCCGAAACGTGCCAAATCCTGATGCATCAGCCGCAAGGAGCGCCCGTAGAGCTGATCGGCGCCGATGATATGATCCCCTGCCCCCAATATCCCCATGATCGCCGCCGTAACAGCCGCCATGCCCGATCCGGTGATCAACCCACCGCTTGCCCCTTCCAGCATGTCGATCTTCTGGCCTAGCAGCGTGGCGTTTGGATGGCCCTCGCGCGCATAGGTATAGCCCTCCGCGCGCCCCTCGTATTGGGCGTGCAGCATGTCGATGGAGGGGGAGGCATAGACCACCGAAGGCTGGATTGGTGTCACGACGGCCCGGCTGACCCCCTCCTTCAAGGGATGGCGACGAACCAAGGTCTGGGGGCGGTCATTGCGGCGGTCCGTCATTTGGGTCGTCCTTTCTTCGCGGCGTTTCGCGCTGTGAGTATCAGAGCAATGGGTGGCGTCAATCGTCGCCATAGCTCCCTTGGATCAGGCGGGTCGTGGCATAGATTGTCATTTGCGCGACACATCATTTGCGGCAATCTACACCCACAACACATGCAAACCCGTCTTTTATGAGCAAGATCGTCGTCCGATCAGTCGCAAGGAACACAACGATGCCGAAATTCCTTTTCATTTATCACGCCGAGCCTGATTTCACCCCACCCACCTCCGAGGCGGAGGGACATGCCGAGATGGCCGCATGGGGTTCCTGGATGGAATCGATCGGCCCTGCGATGATCGATGCGGGCGAGCCCGTGGGCAAATCGCGCAAAGTTGCCGCCTCGGGGGTCAGTGATGCGGTCGACAACCCCTCATTCGGTTGGTCGATCGTCGAGGCGGTTGATATGGATGCAGCCTGCGCAATGGCCGCCAGCAACCCGATGGTTACAGGCGGTGGCCATGTCGAAGTGGCGGAAATCATGCCGCTGGAGATGTAGAGCGGCAAGCGCCCGTTGCATCGCGGATCAGATCCTTACGGTCGGATCGTCCCGTCGCCGGTCACGAGATATTTGAACGAGGTCAGCTGTTCCGCCCCCACCGGCCCGCGCGCATGCAGCTTACCCGTGGCGATCCCGATCTCGGCACCCATGCCGAATTCGCCCCCATCGGCGAATTGGGTCGAGGCATTGTGCATCAAGATCGCACTGTCGATCTGGGCGAAGAATTGCGCGGCGGCGCTGTCATCCTCGGTCAAGATGCTTTCGGTATGCTGTGAGCCATATTGCCGGATATGGGCAATTGCCGCGTCGATATCATCAACCACGCGCGCTGCGATGATATGGTCCAGAAATTCCCTGCCCCAATCATCAGCTTGCGCGGCCACCACGCCGGGCAGGCTTTGCAAAGCCGGGTCACCCCGCACCTCGACGCCCGCCGCGATCAATGCCGCGATCACGTCGCGCCCGATGGTATCGGCGACATCGCGATGGATCAGCAAACATTCCGCCGCGCCGCAAATCCCCGTGCGCCGTGTCTTGGCGTTCAGCGTGACGCGCAAGGCTTTCTCCGGGTCGGCGCTAGCGTCAATATAGACATGACAGATCCCTTCGAGATGGGCAAAGACGGGAACGCGCGCCTCGGCCTGCACAAGGCCCACAAGCCCTTTGCCACCGCGCGGCACGATCACGTCGACATAGGTTGTCATGCTCAGCAAAGCGCGCACCGCCGCGCGGTCGCGCGTCGGCACAAGCTGCACCGCATCTTCGGGCAAACCTGCCGTCTTGAGGCCCGCGCGCAGGCAATCGACCAAGGCCCCCGAGGAGTGCAGGCTTTCCGATCCACCGCGCAAGATCACCGCATTGCCGGATTTCAGGCAAAGCGCGCCCGCATCAGCCGTGACATTGGGCCTGCTTTCATAAATCACCCCGATCACACCCAAAGGCGTGCGCACCCGCGCGATATGCAGCCCAGAGGGCCTGTCCCATTGCGCGATCACGGCCCCGACCGGGTCATCTTGGCCCGCCACCGCCAGCAGGCCCGCTGCAATGGCGTCAAGCCGGGCCGATGTCAGTTCCAACCGGTCCAGCATGGCCTCCGACAGCCCCTTTTCGCGACCAAAGGCCATGTCTTGGGCATTTGCGGCCAAAATATCCGTCGCACGCGCGCCGATCAGGCGCGCCGCCTCTTCCAGCGCGCGGCGCTTGTCATCGGCGCGGGCCGTGGCAAGGATCGCAGCGGCAGCCTTTGCGCGCGCGCCGATATCCGTCATCATGCGCGCGATCTCATCGGTGCTGTCACGGGTCAGATCTTGCATCACTTTGGCCTTTTGCGCAGGGAAGATAGGTCAGGATAGGCGTATTCTTCAAAAGGTGAAACCCAAGTCTGGGCTGGTTCAATGGGCCGGTGCCTCGGCCCGCTTGGTCAAGCTATAGTCGCGGTTGATGGCAAAGATGCGCAGAACACGCGCGCCTTGTGCCAGCGCGTGACGGGCAAGGTCCAATGCCTCGGCCCGGTCGCGATCACCAACCAAGGCAACGCATTGGCCCGGATTATTGACGCTTTCATAAAGCCGCCCGCCGGGCAGCGCGATGTCGCCTTCGCCATACGCCACGACCAAAAGCCGGGTATCGGGGATATCGTTTTGAATTGAGGGCGCATCTTGGGTCAGATGCAGCACCATCTCGCCCACGCGGATGCGGTAATCATCGAAATGCACGCGCCGCCCCGCGGTTTGGCTGGCGCGATGGGTGCTTTCGGCCCGCCAAGCCGCGATGGCTTGCTCATCGGCCCAAAGCTGATG
>JAQCLA010000183.1 GCA_027592105.1 Pseudomonadota bacterium
AACGGGCATGGATGATCTGATCGCCGATGAGGGGCCGGGCCCCAATCCCGGCAATGCGCCGGAATTCACGGTTTCCGAAATCTCGGGTGCGGTTAAACGCAGTATCGAGGGCGGCTTTTCCCATATCCGTGTGCGTGGCGAGGTGGGTCGGCTATCGCTGCCGCGTTCGGGTCATGTCTATCTCGACCTCAAGGATGATCGCAGCGTTCTGTCCGCCGTGATCTGGAAAGGCACCGCCGCGCGCCTTGCCCATCCACCCGAAGAGGGGATGGAGGTGATCGTCACGGGCCGGCTGACGACCTTCCCCGGCCAATCGAAATACCAAATGGTGATCGAGGATCTGCGCCCTGCGGGGGCGGGTGCGCTGATGGCCATGCTGGAAAAGCGCCGCGCCATGCTGGCCGCCGAAGGGCTGTTCGATCCTGCTCGCAAGAAACCGCTGCCGTTTTTGCCGGAGGTGATCGGTGTCGTCACCTCCCCCTCGGGTGCGGTGATCCGCGATATCCTGCACCGCTTGCGCGACCGCTTTCCGCGCCAAGTGCTGATTTGGCCCGTGGCCGTGCAAGGCGCCAATTGCGCGCCCGAGGTCGCTCGCGCCATTCGTGGTTTCAACGCCATAGCGCCTGGCGGTCCGATCCCGCGTCCCGATCTGATCATCGTCGCCCGTGGTGGTGGCAGCCTCGAGGATCTTTGGGGTTTCAATGAGGAAATCGTGGTGCGCGCGGCCGCTGAAAGCGCGATCCCGCTGATCTCGGCTGTGGGGCATGAGACCGATACGACCCTGATCGATCATGCAAGCGATCACCGTGCACCCACCCCTACGGCTGCGGCCGAACGCGCGGTGCCTGTGCGGATGGATCTGCTGGGTTGGCTGCGCCAGCAAGAGGCGATCTTGACCCGCGCGATGACCGGGGGTTTGGGCGCGCGGCGTCAGCGGCTTGCCGATCTTTCGCGGGCCTTGCCGCGCCCGGAAACCCTGCTCGATCAGGCACGCCAGCGCCTTGATCTGGCGGCGGCTGGCCTTGCCCCGGCGCTGCGCCACCGCGGCAGCCTTGCGCGCGCGCGCCTTGAAAGGGCGGCGGCGACCCTTAGCCCGGCACGCGAGCGTGCTGTGGCCAAGAAACGTCTGCAACTGGGCCAAACCGCCGCCCGGCTCAGCCCTGCGATCTTGTCCAAACAGACGCGTCAGGCCCGCCGCGATTTGGCGCAGCTGGTGCAGCGTCTTGATCCCGCGCGCGACAAGCGCCGCCTGTCCGAGGCGCGCACGCGTCTGGATAGCCTTGCCGCCCGCCTCGACCGCGCCACCGAGCAAACGCTCGCGATCCGCCGCGAACAACTTGGCGCGCTTGACCGGCTTCATCGCACCTTGGGCTATACCGAAACGCTCAAGCGTGGCTATGCGGTGGTGCGCGCAGGCAAATCCGTCGTCACGACCGAGACCGCGGCGCGCGCGCAGAGCGCGCTCGAGATCGAGTTTGCCGATGGGCGTCTTGCGGTCACCCCTTTGGGGGTTGCAGCAAAACCCGCCCCAAAACCAAGCCCGCCCAAAACCGGCCCCGATCAGGGCCAGCTGTTCTGACACCCTGATCTTCTGCGTTTTCGAGATATCCCGGGGGGTTGCCATTGGCACGCCATTGGCCCGAGTGACAATGGCGACGGACAGCGCCCCCAGTCCGCGCGCGCCAAAGGGCTCAAGTGCCGTAGGCGCGCGCCTCGCCTTGCACATCTTCGGCGGCGGCAAGAAGCGCCTCGGCGATGAAATCCAACTCGGGTCTGGTCAGCCGCACGGGCAGGCGCACATCGCAAGCGCGCATCAGCATGGCGCGGGTGCGGGGCAGATCGGGGGTCGCACCCGGGATGAAATGCCAGTTCCAGAAAGCGCGCGCATTATCGGTCGACAGGCCGAAAATCTGCACCTTGATCCCGCGCGCCTCGGCGGCAGTGGCAAAGGCGCGCGCGCTTGCGTCGGTGTTGAAACCCACAAGGTTGAACTGGATCGAATCCGGTGCGCGATCCTCGGGCGCCAAGGGCGGGGGCACATCCAGCCAAGGCGAGCTGTTGAGCCGCGCCGCGACATAGTCGTGATTGGACAGCCCATCGCGCACGCGGCGGGCAAGCTCGGGCAATTGCGGGCGGATGACCGCAGCCGAAAGGTTCTGCAGCCGCATATTGTAAAGCGGCAGCTGGTTTTGCCAGCGCGCAAAGGCCATGGCCAGTTCCGGGTCATTCTGCCCGTCGGGGCCCTTATGCTTTTTCCAATTATGCTCATAGGCGCCCGACATGATCACGCAGCGCGCCGCCAGATCGGCGTCATCGGTGATCAGGATGCCACCCTCGCCTGCGTTGATCATCTTGTAGGACTGGAACGAGAAACAGCCGATCTTGCCGATGGTGCCGATCTTGCGCCCATGCCACAGCGTGCCAAGCGAATGGGCCGCATCCTCGATCACGGGAATGTCGCGCGCATCGCACAGCGCCATGATCGCGTCCATATCCGAGGTGTGGCCGCGCATATGGCTGATGATGACGGCCTCGATCGTGTCGTCGAGCTTGGCTTCGAAATCGCCCATGTCGATGCGATAATTCTCGCCCACCTCGACCAGCACGGGTTGCAGGCGCGCATGCACCACCGCCGAAGGCACGGCGGCAAAGGTGAAAGCGGGGATCAGCACCCGCGCGCCGGGCGTCAGCGCCAGCGCTTCGAGCGACAGAAAGATCGCCGCCGAGCATGAAGACACGGCCAGCGCATATTTCGCGCCCAAGAGATCGGCGAATTCGCGCTCGAGCAGGGCGACGGGCGCATCAGAAGGCGCGGTATAGCGGAAAAGGTCGCCCGATTGCAGCAAGCGGTCGATCTCGGCGCGGGCGGCCTCGGGGATCGGCTCGGCGTCGTAAACATTGGGTGCCAGCGCCATGATTTCACCTTTTCGAAAACTAATCTTTGGGAAATCTTATATTGGTGCGCAGGCAAAATCCAGCATCTCGTAGCGTCGTCACGAAAGCTTCACAGATGTGGTGTGCGCTCAGATGCCAAGCCGGTCGCGTAGGGCGAACCATGTCATCGCCAGCGTCAAGATCGGCGCGCGTAGGCCCGCACCCCCCGGAAAGCGCCCGACAGGCAGGGCGGCGAGCGTCGTCAGCCCGTCCTCTTGCCCCATCACCGCTTCGGCCATGACGCGGCCTGCCATGCCTGATAGCGCCACGCCATGGCCTGAGAACCCTGCACCCGACACGATATTGGGGGCCACTTGCGCCACATGCGGCAGGCGCGACATGGTGATGCCCAGCGCGCCACCCCAGACATGGGTGATGCCCACGCCCGATAGCTGTGGGAAAAGCCGTGTCATGCGCGCGATCAGAGCAGTTGCGATGTCGCGGGGAAAGGCGATGGAATAGCTCTCACGCCCGCCAAACAGAAACCGCCTGTCATCGCTGAAGCGGTAGTAATTCACCACGAATTTGGAATCGGATACTGCGATGTCGCGGGCCAACACCTCTTGCCAGCGATCAGGCAGTGGATCGGTCGCCGCAATGAAGGAGTTGATGGGCATGACCCGCGCATTCACCGCAGGTAGGATATTCGGCAGATAGCCATTGCCCGCGATGATCGCATGGGTGGCCGTGACTTGCCCCTTGGGTGTGGTCAGAATGATCTTGGGGCCGGGGGTGACCGACAAAACCTCGGTGGTCTCGTGGATGACGGCCCCTGCCGCTTCGGCTGCGCGGGCCAGCGCGCGGGCGTAAGCCAACGGGTGCAGATGCCCGCCCGTGGGGTCAAAACTTCCGCCGACATAGAGTGGCGATTTCACCAGCCCGCCGAATTCGGCGCGGTCCATGATGGCGATCTCTTGACCGTAGTGTCGGGCCATGTGGTCGGCATCGGCGCTGGCATGATCCAGATCGGCCAAGCTGTATTCGCCATGCGCCAGACCCGCGCGAAAACCCGCCTCGGGCGCGTGGGTGTCGCAAAAATCGCGCAGTTGATCCTTGGCGGCTTGCGCCATGTCCCACAGTCCGCGGGCGCGGGTGTTGCCCAGCCGATCTTCAAGCCAGCTTTGCGGCTTGTTGAAGCCTGATTGCACCTGACCGCCATTGCGCCCCGATGCGCCGAAACCTACGCGATGGGCCTCAAGCACGACCACCCGCCTGCCCGCGCGGGCCAGCGTCAGCGCCGCCCAAAGCCCGGTGTAGCCCGCGCCAAGGATGACCACATCAGCATGGACCCCACCCCTGAGGGCCGGGCGCGCGACCTCGGGCGGTAGGGATGCGGCATACCAGCTTGGCGCATGCTCGCCGCGCTTATCGTTGCGGTAAAGCGGGTTCATACGTTCAAAAGCAGATGCTGACGCTCCCACGGCGAAATGACCTGCAAGAACTCGTTATGCTCCAGCTCTTTGACCGCCGAATAGACGCGACAGAACTCTTCGCCCAGCGTGCGTTGGATCGTCTTGTTTGCGCGCAAAAGCCCAAGCGCGTCGCCAAGCCCGCGCGGCACCCCGCTTTGCAATTGATAGGCGTCACCCGCGAAAGGATCGGAGGGGCCGGTTTTCTCGATCAGGCCCACCAGCCCGCAAGCAAGCGAGGCGGCGATACCCAGATAGGGGTTGCAATCCATCCCCGGCAGGCGGTTTTCCACCCGCCGCGCGGCAGGCTCGCTCACCGGGACACGCAGGCCCGTGGTGCGGTTGTCGCGCCCCCATTCCAGATTGATGGGGGCCGCGAAATCGGGAACGTAGCGGCGGTAGCTGTTCACATAAGGCGCCAAAAGCGCGATCACGGCGGGCATATTGCGCTGCATGCCGCCGATGAAATGCATGAATTCCGGCGTTTCCGACCCATCGGGGTTGGAAAAGATATTCTCGCCCGTTTTCAGGCTGACCACCGAATGGTGGATATGCATCGCCGATCCGGGCTCGCCTTCGATGGGTTTTGCCATGAAGGTGGCGTAAGTGTCGTGGCGCAGCGCCGCTTCGCGGATCATGCGCTTGAAGAAAAACATCTCGTCGGCAAGCTTCACCGGGTCGCCGTGGCGCAGGTTCAACTCGATCTGGCCTGCGCCGCCTTCTTGCAAGATGCCGTCGATCTCAAGCCCCATGATTTCTGCGAAATCATAGATGTCGTCGATCACCTTGCCGTATTCATCAACCGCCGACATGGAATAGGCTTGCCGTGCCGCCGCACGCCGCCCCGAGCGGCCCATCGGCGGCTCGATCTCGCGGGCGGGGTCGGTGTTGGGGGCGACGAGGTAGAATTCCATCTCGGGCGCGACGATCGGATCGAGGCCAAGCTCATTATAAAGCGCGACCACTCGCTTGAGCACATTGCGCGGGGCGAAGGGCACGGGGCTGCCCGCCTGATCCTTGATGTCGTGGATAACCT
>JAQCLA010000005.1 GCA_027592105.1 Pseudomonadota bacterium
GACAGGGCCACCCCAAGAATGGCGGCATGGGCTGTGGCATCGCCGAAATAGGCCATGCGCCGCCAGACAACAAAACTGCCCAAGGGTGCCGCCGCAAAGGCCACACCAACACCAGCCAGCGCCGCGCGTGTCATGAAATCATCCAGCATTACTCGGCGGCCTCAGTCTCTTTGTTGTGCGGCGCATGGTCGTGCGTGCAGGTTGCGTCATGCGTGTGGTCATGCTCGTGCCGATAGAGAGCCAGCGCGCCACCTGTCCCGGTGCCAAAAAGCGCGCGGTATTCGGGCGCCGCCGAGACCAGCTCGGGTGTGCCTTCGCAACAGACATGGCCATTGAGGCAGATCACCCGATCAGAGGCCGCCATCACGACATGCAATTCGTGGCTGATCATCAGGATTGCGCAGCCGGTTTTCTGGCGGACCTCTTCGATCTGAAGATAGAACGCGGCTGAGCCGGGTTGGTCCAGCCCCTGAGTTGCTTCATCGAGCAAAAGCAAATCAGGCTTGTTGATGAGCGCGCGCGCCAACAGGACGCGTTGGAACTGTCCGCCCGACAGAGCAGACATCTGGCGCTGCGACAGCCCGGGCACACCGGCACGTTCCAATGCTGCTGTGCAGGCGTCTCGCGTGGTGCCGCCGGGCAGGCGCAGAAACCGTTCCACGGTGATCGGCAGGGTCGGATCGATGTGAAGTTTCTGAGGGACGTAGCCAATGCGCAGCCCCGGCTTGTGCGTTACACGCCCGGACGACGGGCTTGCCGCACCGATAAGCAAGCGCAAGAGGGTGGTCTTGCCGGACCCGTTCGGCCCCACGACGGTCACGATCTCACCGGGCTCCACGGTCAGGGACACGTCGCGCAAAACCGTGTTCGCGCCATAGCTGACGCTGATTTTCTCCGCGGCGATCAGGCTCATGTGTCAGCCTTATCCGCGCAAGCAGGACAAATGCCCTCGGCTTCGACCACGGTCCGCTCGATCTTGAATCCCGTGGAGCGGGCTGCCTCTCCAAGGGCTCCGCGCGCAGGCGAAGACTGTGCCTCGGCCACCGAATCGCACAGTCGGCAGATCATGAACGCGGGCGAGTGATTGGCCCCGGGATGGGCGCAGGCGATGAAAGCGTTGAGGCGTTCGATCTTGTGCGCAAAGCCGTTGGCGACGAGGAACTCGAGCGCCCTGTAGGCCACGGGCGGTTGCGAGCCGAACCCGGCATCGCGCAGCCTGTCGAGCATCTCATAGGCCCCAAGGGCGCGATGCTCTTGCAAGAGGATCTCCAGTGCCTTGCGGCGGACGGGCGTAAAACGAAGCCCTTCCGACTGACAATGCGCTTCGGCGGCGGCGAGACCCACGCTGATGCAGGACCCGTGATCGTGTTTTTCGAACCCGATCGGGTCGCTGGGCACAGGTTTTCCCGCTTGGGTGACACTTGTCATGTTATTTCATTTCCTATACCCAAACTGTAACGTTATATAATCACATGGAGCCGGATATGTCCAGAAACCTCATTCCCCTGTCAGTTGTCGCAACCCTGCTCGGGGGTACGGCTTTGGCCGATGTGCCAAGCGTTGCTGTCGATATCGCGCCGGTGCATTCGCTGGTGGCGCGCGTGATGCAGGGGGTGGGCGAGCCCTCCCTGATCGTGGCCCCTGGGGCAAGCCCGCATGAGTATAGCCTTCGCCCATCAGAGGCGACAGCATTGCAGGAGGCCGATCTGGTTTTTTGGGTCAGTCCCGACCTGACGCCTTGGCTGGAAGGCGCGATCGAGACACTGGCCGGTGACGCGACCGTCACGGAACTTCTTGAGGTTGATGGAACGACTGAACTGGCGTTCCGGGAAGGCGCATCGTTCGAAGTGCATGACCACGGGGATGAGGACCACGCAGACGAGGACCACGTTGACGGTGACCACGACGATCACGATCACGATCACGATGAACATGCGGAAGGCGAGGAACATGATGAGCATGGGCATGAGGAACATGCCGAGGAAGCAGGGCATGATGATCACGGTCATGAAGAGCATGCGGAAGGCGATGATCACGGGCACGACGACCATGAAGAGCACGCAGACGCTGACGGGCACGAAGGCCACGACCACGGCGCATACGACCCCCACGCTTGGTTGTCGCCCGACAATGGTGCCGTCTGGTTGAACGCTATCGCGGCGCAACTTTCCGCGGCCGATCCGGACAATGCGGGCGCCTATTTTGCCAATGCGGCAGCAGGGCGGGACGAACTGACCGCGCTGAGTGCCGAGATCAACGGCATTCTCGATCCGGTGCGTGGCCGCAACTTCATCGTCTTCCATGACGCCTATCAGTATTTCGAGACCGCCTTCGACTTCCCCGCCTCGGGCGCAATATCGGTCTCAGATGCCTCCGACCCAAGTCCGGCGCGCATTGCAGAGATACAGGCGCGGGTCGCAGAGCAGGGCGTGACCTGCGTGCTGTCGGAACCGCAATTCGATCCCGGCATCGTGGCCGCGGTGATGGACGGGTCCGAAGCGAATACCGGCGTGCTCGATCCACTGGGTTCCGACCTCGAGCCAGGACCAGACCTCTACGGGAACGTCCTGCGCAACCTCGCCACGGCGCTGGCAGACTGCCTCTAGTCACTTTCGACCGCGTGCTGCCATACGTCTCTGGTGGCGCGCGGTACGTTATCCGTTTTGTGTGATGAGGCCCCGCCCGACAAAGGCGCAATTGGAGGTGTCAGGCACTGACCACTTGAAGATCAGCCTCCGTGATCGCCGCGACGGGCAAATGTATCACAAATCCGCGTCGGACCATGTCAAGGCCAAGGATCGTGATCTGAGTCGCCGGACCCGGACAAGCGTGATCATCACAAGGGATCTCGCTGACTGAAACGAGCGCATGGCTTCCAAGCCGCGCCCGTTCGCGGACCATGCGTTTGACACGCTGCACGTGCCAGAGCGTGGCCGCCCGCTCGCGCATGTCTGCAGCGAGGCTCACAGTTGCGTCGGATTGGGCGCATCGCCATAGGTGGCGACTGGGTCAAACGCCTTCACGTTTTCCATGAAAATCAACGGGTCTCCCGCGTGTTCAGCGGTTGGTATTGCCCGATAGAAACATGACCTGTAGCCGACATGGCAGGATGCAGCCGTGCCGCCAATGTCGACCCGAAGCCAGATCGCATCCTGATCATCGTCGATCCGCGCCTCTACAACTTTTTGCACAAGGCCCGAGGTGGTTCCCTTGCGCCACATCTCTTGGCGGGAGCGGCTGAAGTAATGCGCCTCGCCGGTTTCCAGCGTCAGACGCAACGCTTCAGCGTTCATCCAACCCAGCATCAAAACCTCGTGGCTGGTGACGTCGGTGGTGACGCAGGGAACGAGCCCGTCCGCGCCAAATTTCGGCGCAAGCTCACACCCCTCTTCGACCTGATCGACCGAACGGCGCGGATAAAAAGGGATGCTGGACATGATTTGATCCTCTTGCGGAATATTATGATATAACGTAACAAACACAAATTACTGATCGGATCAAGATCGAAGAGAGAGGACGTCTTTATGGAGCGCAAAGATGACAGGGTGCCAGTCACCTTGCTGACCGGCGCCCCGATCCTTCTGCGCGGCACACTTTGGCAGGAACGCCCTCGCACTGGCCTGCTGCACCGCTCACCACCCATCGAGGGGACGGGCGAGACACGTCTGGTGCTAGTCCTCGACCCTGTCGATGATCCGGAGGAGGTGGTTTGATGCGCGGCAATCGCGGAATGACGAGCCTCAAGCTCAAACAGCGTAACGAAGACCCGATGCGGGAATTCGACCGGCTGCCTCCCGAATTGCGTTCTTGGCTTGCCTCAGCGGTTCTGCCTTGGCGGCCACGATCCGTGCGACACGCCTTCGACAAGGCCTTGGCCCGCACCCGGGACAAGACCAGCGCGATAAAAGAACTCGACCGTCTGCAAGAGCAGCTCATCGCCAGGGACGCACGCAAGGTCTGGGGTCAAGATCACCCACATGCTCTTCAGGATGCTGGAAGGTGAGGAATGAGGCGTACACAAGGCGATCTATGTGAATTCGCAGGAATTGAAGGTACGTGCACCAGTCAATTGGAACCATGGGGTATCCGCAGGCTGCTTGAAGCAGACCTGCAGTTCTGAAAACCGCAGCAGGCCACGACCGCTCTGCCATCATACAGCTTTCTGAATTGCTGCACGATGCTCGAATGGCTGGTTCGGTGACGCTGCGCCGCAGGGCTCGACTATGAAGCCAATGGCCGGTCTGGGCCGTCCGTGTTACAGCAACTCCACCGCTGCGCTCAGCTGTTCTGCGTTCACGTCGATGTAGCGTTGCGTTGTCGAAATATGAGAATGCCCCGCAAGTTCCGCCAGCAAACGCACACCCACACCCTTGTTAGCCAGTCGTGTAATGTACGTCCTGCGCCCCGAATGGCTTGATGCATCCTTGAGCCCTACCGCCTTGTAGATATCCAGGAACAGCTGGCACATGGTGTTGGCCGAGAAGTGCCCGCCTTTCTGGCTCTCAAACAATGGCCTGCTGGGATCGCTCAAGTTCAAGCCCGCAGCATATTCCGCCAATGCCCTGCGCAAGCGCTGATTCAAATAAACGGTGCGTGTCCGGCCGCCTTTGCTCTGAGCCACTGACAGGATGAACTGCTCTCGCACAGCGGCTGCCTCATCGAACACATCCCCCCGCGTCAACCCTGCCAGTTCCTTGGCTCGCAGCCCCGCGTAGAAGCTGAACAGGATGATGGTCTCGTCACGCACAGGATGACGACGGCTGCGGCAGTACTGTATAACTCGCCGCAGTTGGGCTTCGTTGAGCGTCTGTGCTTGGCGCATGGTGTAATCCCCCGAAAACCTAATCATTTGCTATAAATGACTGTAAAGTCTGAGGTTTCGGTTGGTCAGGTTGCGTAAAGCCAGCGAACAAGGCCCAGGTCGGCATTATGCAATGCCGCGTCCATCAAAACCTTCGCCCAGAGTGTGTCCCCCGAGGGGGAGAGGCCAGTTTTGCCTTTGACTGATGCAATAGGCATCGCCTCGCGGCTGTTCACTCGTTTGGAGGGCGCTCGCAGATTGGATTGTTCAGACTGGCACAGTTTTTGCTGAACTATAACGATGAGCGAATGCGTAGGGTGAATATTTCATTCAAGAAAGGGCTTCAATGCGTTCGCATATGCCAGTCATTTTTGTCCCCTAATAGCGGCCGGTTCGTATGTGGATGCATGCTCAAAACGTAACAGTGAACTCGTGGATACGCGCATTGTTGCCTCGAAAAGGTGGATTTTCGGTCATGATTGAAGGCGGGGTAAAGTGTTGATGAAAGGGATCGAACGATGACTTGTGTTGACCCTACGTCAGGCGCTGTTACCCAAATCAATCCGAGGAAAAAGGCCTTTGATTGGGTCTTTCATGCGTTACAGAAAGATAAATTCTTGCGGCTGTCTCGAAAAAAGCCACGTACCCAGCACGGCGGCGAAGCTTCGGCCTTTTGCGCTTTGACCTCCATGGTGGCTCAAGGGCGGGCCCTCACATGAAGCGGCAAACTTATCTATCCCGGCGGATGTTTTTGGCAGGAATGCTCGCCGCACCCACCGCTGCAGCGTCGGCGCCCCTGATCGATCTTTCAAATGGCCAGGGAATTTTTGCCGCGAGCGGTAATCGGCAAACCTCGGAACGGTTTCAGAGCCTTTACTCTGGTAAGTTACCAGTCATCACAGATCCTTCTACTATGGCTGCGCCAGCAAAACCGACCTTCCTGTACGATCGTGTGTTGAGACTGAATCTTCGAAATACAAATGTTGATGAGCTGATGTCATTCAGCGTGTCGCCAACGCTTGAAGTGCGCGAGGCAGATCGGCGGCGTTTGAATCACTTTCTGAGAGATTGGCGTGAGAACGAAGTGATCCCGATAGATGAACAAGTGCTCAATGATTTGCTGTTGATTTGTGCCCAGCAGATTGTTGAAAGCAACGAAATCGATGTTTCAATTGCTTCGGGGTATCGTTCGAACAAGACGAACCAAATGTTGCGACAGCGTAGCCGTGAAGTTGCTTTGAACTCGCTGCATACCGAAGGAAAAGCCATCGACTTCTGGCTTCCAACTGTTTCAAGTCGCAGGCTTGGTGATGTCGCTCGCGAAATTTGCAATGGTGGTGTTGGTGTTTATCGCGATTTTGTTCACATCGATAGCGGGCCACGACGTCGCTGGGGTGTTTAGCTTTTTGAGGCCGAACGCCTTTTAGGCTGCTGAAAGCGTAAAGTGGTTTTCCTGGTCGCCCAGTGGAATATACACTGTCCTCGATTTTACGCGCTGAGAGTCGGTCAACGATCGACATTTGAGGAGAACCAGACTTATTGTCGTCGCTTTTTTTGCGTATACACGGATCGCTTTGATCAACGGATATTTCCCGCCAAGTCGTAACATGCACGTGCCATTAAGCGATATTTCACAGCCTGAGAAGGTTAGGCGCCAATCACAAAATCAACTGGAGATTTGGAAAAAGGTTGTGCTAGTCCATCTTAAGATAAGGCGATCAGTTCCGATCTTCTCTTTTGCAGATCTCGTTTCAAGAAAGTAACACCAGATCTTCAATGTGACGCGGCGAAGCTAATGTTCCGTGCACCGCAACATATCTTGACATAGCGATTATGGGGAGCCCTTGTGAGGACAATGCGCGGCGATCGTTTGGCGCGATCTTCTGCAAGGGTGTGAGCCATGAAGAAACTTAGAATGCGGGTCTATCAGATCCTCGATGGTGATCCTTTATCGACATCGACGCTTTCTCGGGCGGTCCATGCGCTCATTATCTTTGTGATCGTTCTCAGTGTTTTCGTTATCATCATCGAGTCGCATACGCCGATCTACGAGGCTGGGAGTGATTTCTTTATTATATTTGAAAGGTTAAGTATCGCATTTTTCACCTTCGAATTTTTATTGAGGCTGTGGGCGCGTGGTGCCGCCTATGAAGCGGCGAACGGCGGGCCAAAACGCGGTCGGTTTGAATATCTGAGAAGCTTTCACGGTATCATTGACCTTCTTTCAATCGCGCCGTTTTACCTACAGCTGCTGTTTCCGGGCTTGGATCTGCGTATGCTGCGGATATTGCGCTTGCTACGACTGTTGAAATTGTCGCGCTACAACTCAGCGCTGGAAGATCTTGTTCGAGCCGTCAAGTCCGAGCGGCACTCGTTTCTTGCCACCCTATACATCATCCTGATCGTTCTGATCTTGAGTTCGGCATTAATGTACTATGCCGAAAGCGCAGCGCAGCCGGAGAAACTGGCTTCGATCATTCATGCGATGTACTGGTCGCTTATAACGCTGACGACCGTCGGATATGGTGATATTTCGCCGGTCACTCCGGTCGGTCAGTTGGTTGCTTCCTTCACTGCACTTCTTGGTGTCGCAACCGTCGCGATATTTACGGGAATTATCGCATCTTCCTTTTCAAGGCAGATCGCACGCAGGCGGGCCATCTTTGAACAAGAGCTTGAAAAGGCTTATGAAGATGGTGTCCTATCAAAGGATGAAGATGCGTTCTTGACTGAATTGAAGGCGCGTTTTGATTTGTCGGACGAAGAAGTTGAGAGCATGAGAAAGCGCGCCATTAAGTCATGAGTGCGGTGGAGTATTTTGTCGTTCTACGGATGCGGGATCAGTTATTTTCCACGTCTGTCTTGTTTGGAATTTCGATATCCTGCGGTGCATGTGCTTGCTGGCGTCGCCATGCGACCCAACGCGCCACGAATGCCAAACCGCCGATACCGACGATCGAAAGAGCAATGTTCATCGGAGTTAACTTGGCGATGGGTGCAATCTTTTCACCCAACAATGGAACAGCGATGATCAGGCCGAGGGAAACGATCAGGAAGGCGCGAATGCGCAGGCATGCTTGACAAGGCGCGGCCTGCGTTTTTTCGGGAGACTTTTGAAACATCATTTGGGTGAAGCTCTTGTTTACGGGTTTATCTGGGTCTTGTGATACCGACGGCGAGCCTGAAGCGTACCCTTCCCCCGCATGCGTGTTTGTTTCATTTCATTTTCGAGGCCCGAAACGAGTAACATGTTGTCACGAACTGCCTCGTCGAGCGCAGCAATGAGGGCAGGGGGGCGAACCATGTCAGTCTTTGAAAGTATGTCGAGAAATTGACGACGCTCCTCGATGAGGTTGATCATGTCTTCTACTGCGCCTTTGGCCGTGGCCTCACGAATTCTTGCGTTGAACCCATGCAGGCGTGTTGCGTCATTGGCCATGGTTGTAAATCCAGCATTGGCTATAAGTTGTTCTTGCGGGTCTGACATGCAGGAGTTGCCGGTTGGTGGTGTCTAAGCGTGGCATCATTCCAGATCGTAAAGCAACGCTTGGCTGAATATTCGCTTTCATCAGAGCGCGCTTGTATTTCCATGCGAAGATCGGAACGGGTTGTGTAATCAGCTGTGCTTTCGTTTGCGTTGCAATGCATGACTCCCAAAATTTTCGATACTTTTGGATGGTTATTGCTTCGCGCAGGACCAGTGCGGCGTGCTGCCAAGCCTGCAGGGTCAATGTGCCGGTCGTGCATGTCGAAAGAAGGTAGCTTTCGTCGGGATATTTCAATCGAATAAGGCCCCTTGGAATTTTGTGACCAAGAGTGCTAATATAGAGCGCACAAAGCCGGACTAGGGCCTGAGTTCTTGTTAGATCCAAACCTGCCATCGTCCATTGCTACCGTCCGCCCCAGCACAATGATGCTAGGGGCAACACAAAGTTCGTCTCACAGTGGCTATGCAAGCGCTGTGCCAGATCTGCGCCAGACGCTTGAGGGAATTCCACCTGCTTTGGCGCTGGATCGCAACAAACGATCGGAGCACCATCGCGCTGAAGTGACGATTTATCACCCTTCGCTTGGTCCGTCTTCGGTGAACACCGAGAACGCCTTAATGGCCCGGGCACTTTTATCGCCGACCTATATACATGACAGTGCCGCAACGCGCATGGCGCGTGTATCGACAATGATGAATACAGCGCTCCCGCGTTTCGGGCGGTCCGTCGACGTTTGGGCGTAAAGCGGACAGGGGTGCTGGGTTTTCAGTCCAGGCCGTCGAAGCTGTCGAGTAAGGTCACTTCGA
The DNA here is from genome assembly GCA_027592105.1 of Pseudomonadota bacterium. GTDB lineage: Bacteria > Pseudomonadota > Alphaproteobacteria > Rhodobacterales > Rhodobacteraceae > Roseicyclus. Next base: position 9,096 of record JAQCLA010000005.1, read on the forward strand.
CCTCGGGAAGATCAACGATCCAGTCACCATTCTCAATCTGCTTCCATGACCATGCAGGGGGTGCAGCCATGCTGGGCTTTGAGCGAAGGTTGAAAAAGAACGGCCGGAAGCTCTTGATGACCTGCTCAAGGTTATACTCGGCGATCTTGGTACCATCCAGTTCCGACGAGAACATGCCTTTGATCCGCCGCACCTCACCATTGGCCTTAAAAGTGATGCGGTTATAGGCGTAAGAGCGTAGCACGACGTCGGCATCCTGTGCCTCGGCCTCGGACAAGACCCGCAAAAACCCTTCGATGCTTTGTTCGATCAGGTCCGGCCCGATCTCGGCATAGCGTTCGGATAGAACCTTGGCGTATTTCTTGGCAAAAAGATCAAGCGATAGGGGTGAGACGAGATAACGTTCCGCAGCCACCGCAACAGTTGCTGACAAAAGCCATTCAGGACAAAATTTTTGCATCAAACCACCATTCTTGAGCTAGCGTCGGGCAAGTTACTCACCCGGTTTTTTCTTGATCGCCTCCCATGATTGGATGATTTCGTCAAGCATTACAACGCAACTATCGAGACTGTTGTCTTGCTTGCTTGCGAAAGCTTGTAGAAGTTGGTGACGACAGTATTCGTAAAGCCTGAACAGGTTTTCCGCGATCTCGCCACCCCGTGCGAAATCCAAGCTCGTTTCCAGAATATAGATTGCCGTAAACGCCTTGGTAAATTGCTCGCGCAGGTCAAGTGCGCGGTTTTCCGGATCAGCAATCTTGCGAAGATTCTTGTTCAGCTCCTGCATGACGACAAGAATTGTCGCATGGGGGTCTGAAATGTCGTTCACCTGGACCCGGTGATCGTGGATGTACTTTGAGCGTGCGAGTGCATAGTTCATGTTCGGCCGTCACTTTTCATTCGTCTTCAGTATCTTAAACGGCAGGTTGAACAATTTGTTTAGTTGCCAAACTGCTCCCTCAGCGTGCGTGTGATCGTGTTTTGCCGTTCACTTGAGATACAATCAGCAACCAGTGAAACTGACCGCGACGCTTTTTCATCATAGCCTGCATATTCGATTGCTGGATAGCTGGGGTCGATGGCAAGCCGGACGATTTCACCGCGTTTCAGGCGCATATTTGCCAATCCATTGCTGAAACGTGCTGTGCGCCCACTTTCTGGGGCGTAGGCGATGAAATAGGTGTCGGCCACTGGGCAAGAGTTGCTCAAGGTGACCTGCACATCGATCAGACCGTCGCTTCTTCCGCGATCAAATAGGCCCATCCACGCCATGGTCGCGCCGATTACCCCAAGAATGACACAGAGAATGATAGCGCCTACGAGATTTGGGTTCATGGGCCTTTCCTTCCTTGGGGCATGTTCTTCCTGCAAGACACGTACCGAAGTGGCTGGCATTTATCCACAATCTGCAATTTTCCGTGACGGTTTTCAGTTGTGTGCCGATGTGTGAGATCGCAATGCGGTGCCAATTTTCTGACGCGGGTGAAAACAGTGAGCAGCTGAGGGGTTTCCGAAGTTTCGCGTGATTTATTTTTTCATTGTAAATCATATGCTTAAATAAAATCATCGGATGATATCTCACATCCATGGCAGTTTGGCTCAGTTCTTGCCTTTTGTAATACGAGCTCGGGATAGAGGGTTCGAAAAGGGGGCACGCGTGACCAAAATTATTTTGGACCGAACGGTTTTCGCAAATGCGGAGAACCTCGCAGAAATGATCCGTCGACGCGGCATTGAAGTATTGCTTGTCGATGGCTGGCCCACGGATACCGCAGAGAAATCCCCGATCCTTGTGATTTCCGGCGCCGCCGAGGCCGCGTTGGGTGGCACACAGAAATTGCTTGAGCGTGCGCGTGCCCTTCGTCCCATGCGTGTTGCCGTGATTGATGAGGCCGCAGAAGCTTTCTCCATCCGTGAAGAGCTTGAAGGCAAACTTCAGCGGCTCAGCCTGCGTGCCGAAGAGGCGCGTACGCCCTATGGGCAGGCCATCGTAGTGGATACGTTGTGTTTCGGACTATCCGCGATGATCAGCGCTGATGAAGCGAGCCGACAGTTGATGGGTGTCGCCGATCGTGTTGCGCGCGCTGATGTCACCGTGTTGATCAATGGGCCAACTGGGACCGGGAAAGAGGTCTTGGCGCGTTTCATCCATGCGCGTTCGCCGCGCGCGGAAAAGCCTTTCGTGGCAATCAATTGCGCAGCGATCCCTGAGAATATGCTTGAGGCCATGATGTTTGGCCATGAAAAGGGTGCCTTTACCGGGGCATCCGTCGCCAACATCGGCATTTTTCGGGCGGCCGATGGCGGGACACTTTTACTTGACGAAATCTCGGAAATGCCGATTGGGCTGCAATCCAAATTGCTGCGCGTGCTGCAAGAGCGCCGCGTGACGCCGCTTGGGGTGCAGAAAGAAATTCCGGTGGATGTGCGGGTCATCGCGACGACAAACCGTGACATGGTCGCCGAGGTACGCCGCAACAGTTTTCGCGAAGATCTTTTCTACCGGCTCAACGTGTTTCCGCTCGAAACTTTGCCGCTCTGCGGTCGGCCCCATGATATTCTCCCGCTTGCTGTCGGGCTGTTGCGCCGCCATGCCGAAGCAGGCGCGACAATCCCTTGGATGACACCCGAAGCGGCCAGAGTGCTCGAGTGCCATGATTGGCCAGGCAATGTGCGTGAGTTGGAAAACGTCATTCAACGCGCACTGGTATTGCATGTGGATGGCTGCATCACCGCGGCTGATATCGTTCTTGATACGGGGCGTTCGTTGCAAATGCGCCCGGCTTGGCTTGACCAACGCGCCATGCCGTTCGGTCTTAAGGAGGGCGCCGCATGAGTAGCATCGGCGGGCTCAAGTTTCAGGTCGATCAAACCCACCTGAAGTCACTCGCAAAGGCGCATGAAGCGCTTGAAACGAAGCCCAGTACGGCGGATTTTTCGCAGCGGCTGGCTGACGGTTTGAAATCCGTGGCCTCGGCGCAGAACGAGGCATCAGCCTTGGGGACGGCCTTTGAGGCTGGCACTGAACAGAATCTCGCGAAAGTCATGGTCGCGCAGCAAGTCTCGTCGCTGGGTTTTCAGCTAACGCTCAATGTCCGCAACAAGGCTTTGAGCGCTTACAAAGACATCATGAACATGCCCGTTTGACCCATAGCGGCAAAGGCGAATTAGAGGAACGGGACTGAGCATGGCAGAGACGACCCAACCCACACAAATGACCCGCGGCGCCGTTGGTGCCGGGTCTGGCTTGGTGCCATCTGGTGGCAATATGCTTGCAAGTGTGCGCAATGTAACCTCGCAGCCGGGATTTCAGCGCGCCATGCCGACGATGATCGCGGCCCTTGCGGTCGTATTGGGGCTCGCGGCCTATTTGTACATGCTCGAGCCGGCGCGCACGACGCTTTATGCTTCGCTTTCCGAGGCCGATAAGGCGAATGTTGTTGAATCGCTGACAAATTCTGGCATCGAAGTGACCCTCGATCCTGTCACAGGCGATGTTTTGGTGCCGGTCGGCGACTACCATCGGTCGCGGATGAGCCTTGCGGCACAAGGTCTGCCGACCTCTGCCCCCGAGGGTTACGCCGCGCTTGGTGATATCCCGATGGGAACGTCGCGCTCGGTCGAGACGGTGCGCCTGAAACAAGCACAAGAGATCGAACTCGCCCGGTCGATCAACGAGATTTCTGCGGTGCAAGCGGCGCGGGTGCATCTGGCGCTGCCTGAGCGCTCAGCCTTCGTGCGCCATCAAGAGGCCCCTACGGCTTCGGTGTTTTTACAACTGGCCTCGGGGCGTCGGTTGGATGAGGGGCAAGTGGAGGCGATTGTGAACCTCGTGTCCACCTCGGTTACCGGTATGGCGCGCGAGAATGTTACCGTGATCGACCAAACAGGACGGCTTTTGTCGAAGTCGCTCGATGATCCGGCCTCGATTTTGACGGACACCCAACTCCAATATCGCATGCGCTTGGAGGGTATCTATCGCTCGCGGATCGAGTCGCTTGTTACCCCGATTGTCGGGCCAGGCAACGTCAACGCGCAGGTCAATATCGAGATCGACTTTACCCGCAATGAAGTCACAGAAGAGCGCGTCGATCCAGAAGGGACCGCGCTGCGCAGCGAGCAAAACACGCTTGACGTCGCAGCCAATGCAGAGGCGCGCGGTGTGCCCGGCGCTACGTCGAACACGGCTCCGACTGAGGCCGAGATTGCCGATCGGCCAGCGGCCAGCCCAGCCGGCGCGAGCCAGTCTGAAAATCGTTCAAGCAGCGAAGTCAGAAACTACGAGGTCAGCCGCCGGGTATCGACGACGATGTCGCCCTCAAATCGCATCGTCAAGATCGACGCGGCCCTCCTGCTGCGGACCCAGATGGTCATTGATCCTGAGACCGGTTTGGCACAACCCCAGAATATGTCGCCTGAAACAATGGCCGATATCGAGCGGCTGGTCAGCAGCGCCATTGGCCTGAGCGCGGCACGTGGCGATAACCTCACGGTCACGGCCCAACCTTTTGTCTCGACACTCGAAGGCGTATCCGTAGATTGGTTCCAGACTGATTGGGTTGAGAACCTCGCCAAACAGATCGTGACAGTGCTGTTGCTGGCAGTGATCACCCTTGGGGTTATCCGGCCGCTTCTGAACCGCGTACTCGTACCCTCTGGTGGCGCGGCTATGGGACATGGCGGCATGAGCGAGATCGAGGCTGAGGCACTTGAATCCGTGGAAGTTGGGGATGGCGAGACCCTTGAGGACATCAAGGCCAAGCTGAAACCCAAGAAATCCAACATCTCCTTGGAGATGCTCGATACCGCGAACACCTATGACGACAAGGTTGCCATCATCCGGATGATCGTCGGAGATGAGGCGGGCCGCGTGTCGAACGTGTTCAAACAAATGATGAAAAAAGAGCTGGACCAGAAAGCTTGACCGACCGTTCCGACGCGTGCGCGCCGGTCTAATGACTTTGAAGGAAGAAACGCCATGGCAGACGCTGCCACGATCAGCACCGATGACGAGGTTCGTCTTTTTGATACGCTCACCGGTACGCAGAAATCGGCCATCTTGATGATGCTGCTGGGCGAGGATGAAGCCGCGGAGATCCTCAAGAACCTCTCGCCGCGTGAGGTGCAACACCTCGGCGCTGCGATGTACTCGGTGCAAGGTGTCGATCAGCAAACCGTCAATCTTGTGCTTGACGAGTTTCTGGCCATCATCAAGCAACAGACAAGCATCGGTCTTGGTGCCGGGAACTATATTCGCAACGTCTTGACCAAGGCACTTGGTGGCGACAAGGCGCAGTCGGTTCTCAGCCGTATCACGCCGGCCTCGTCTGAGCGGCCGATCGATATTCTCGACTGGATGGATGCGCGTTCAATCGCCGAACTGATCATCGATGAACATCCACAGATCGTCGCCCTGATCATCTCCTACCTTGATTATGGCCTCGCCGCTGACGTTTTGGGGCTTTTGCCGCATGATCTACAGCCCGAGGTCGTGGCCCGTATCGCCACGCTGGAAACCGTACAACCCGATGCGGTGCGTGAGCTTGAACGCGTGATGCAGCTCAAGTTCAAGGCAAACACCACGCTGCGCGCCTCGCAGATCGGTGGGGTCAAGGCGGCGGCCAAGATCATGAACTTCACCAAAACCGCGATGGAACAGCGGATCATGAAGGACATCAAGAAGGCCGATAAGGACCTGATGACCGCGATCCAAGACAATATGTTCGTCTTCGACAACCTGGTCATGTCGGATGAACGCTCGCTGCAAACCTTGCTGCGCTCGGTCGAGACCGATGTGCTGGTGCTTGCCCTCAAGGGGGCCGACGAGTTGCTGCGCGAAAAGCTTTTCGCCTGCATGTCGACGCGAGCGGCTGCAAACATCAAGGACGAGATGGAGGCCCTTGGCCCCGTGCGTTTGACCGAAGTGCAAGAGGCGCAAAAGCAAATCATCAACGTCGCGCGCAAGATGTCGGACGATGGCTCCATCGTTCTGGCTGGGCGCGGCGGCGACGAGATGGTCTAAGCCATGCAACCCAGCGCAACCAACCCCGAAGTCAAGGTGCAAGATCAAGCCCCGCTCGACGAGGGCGAAATCAATCGCTTGATCGCGGCCGCGCGCGCCGAAACCTATCGGCCCTCCGATACGCCACTGCATCCCACGGTTGATACTTTCCGTCCCAAAAGCTTGCTGGACCTCGCGCTGCTACGGCGTGACGCTGACAAAGCGGCGATGCTGGCACAAGCGGCTGAGGACGGCGATGCAGCTCTCGCCGACAGCGGGTCGGGGGAAGTGATTCACGCGGATAGTGTCGCCCAAGATACGACGGCCAAAGCAGATGCGCATGACCTGGGCATCGAGGATGCGGTTCTCGCCGAACAACCGACCTCAGACCCAGAGGATATCGTTTCTGCACCCATCGCCGATGGCGATGATCCGGACGCGGTTCAGCCTGATCGCGGTGCACAAAGCCAAGATACCAGCCCCACAGTTGCCACAACAGCACTGCCTGTCAGCGCGGAGATGTTGGATCAAATCCGCTCGGAGGCTTTCGCTGCTGGTCGTGCCGAGGCAGAAGCGGAGGCACAGGAGCGCCTTACCTCTGCAATTGAAACCCTAGAAGCTGCGACGCACGCGTTTCAGCATCCGAACACCGGTATGCTGACGAAATTACAGGCTGAAATCGCTGATGCCGTGCTCCGGCTGGCTTCAGATCGTGCTGGCCTTGAGATCGACACGATGCCCGCCGCATTCGTTGAGCGGATCGAAACCCTCGCCGACCGCATTCATTGTCAAGCGACCCAAGCGGTCCTGCGCCTGCACCCAGACGATCACCAAGCCATTGCGGCGTTGATCGCGGGTTCAGATAGCCTTGCGACCATGCGTGTCGTGACCTCACCCGAGCTTTCGCGCGGTGATGTCGACTTGACCGTTGATGGTCTACGGATTTCCGACAGGATCCTTGGCCAACCCACCCGCCGCAAAAGCGGTCGCGCGTCGCCCAAGCCAACGCAGGATCAGTCATGAACGCTATCCTCGAAAAGGTCCGCGCAGATTTGGCCGAGTTGCCCAATCGCCGTCATCTTGTGACATCTGGCCGGGTTACGCGCTTTGATGGTCAAATCCTTGAATGCGATGGGTTTCCGGTACTGGTGGGCGCAATCTGTCAGGTCGAAACGGCCGGTCATGATCTGGCGCAGGCCGAGGTCATCGGCTTTCGTGACGGGCGGAATCTACTTTTCCTCTATGATCTCGATGCGCGCGTAGAGATCGGCGCGCGCGTGTCACCCATCGAGACTGATAACCGCATCAAGGTCGGTCCGAACCTTTTGGGGCGGGTCATCGATGCGCAGGGTCATCCACTTGATGCGATCGGTCCGCTCGTCTTGGACGAGACTTGGCCCCTGATGGGCCGCCCGCTCAATCCGCTTGCCCGCAGACCTGTTGCCAAACCGCTGGATGTTGGGGTGCGTGTGGTCAATGCCCTTTTGACTGTTGGCCGTGGCCAGCGAGTCGGCATCATCGCGGGTTCAGGTGTTGGTAAGTCCGTGCTGCTTGCAATGATGACGCGGTTTTCCGAGGCCGATGTGATTGTGATGGCGCTGATTGGCGAACGTGGCCGCGAAGTGGGCGCGATGGTCGAACAGGTGATGCAAGGTGACGCGCGCCGCAAGGTTGTCGTTGTCGCCGTGCCTGCCGACCGTTCGGCCTTGTTGAGGATCAGGGGCGCGCATCGCGCTACCGCCATCGCCGAATATTTCCGCGCCCAAGGCAAGGAAGTGTTGCTGATCATGGACAGCCTCACCCGCGTGGCCCACGCGCGCCGCGAGGTGGGTCTCGCACTTGGTGAACAGCCCACTGCCAAAGGGTATCCACCCTCGGTCGTGTCGTTGATCCCCGCACTTGTCGAGCGCTCTGGTACCGGCACCGAAAATGAGGGGTCGATCACGGCCTTTTACACGGTACTGGCCGATGGGGATGATACGACGAATGATCCGGTCGTCGATACGGCGCGCGCTATTCTGGACGGGCATATCGTGCTGTCGCGCCGTCAGACCCAGCTTGGGATCTATCCGGCCATTGATATTTCAGCCTCTGTCAGCCGGGTGATGTCCGATATCACACCAGCCCGACAACAGACGGCTGCAATGCGCTTTCGCCGACTTGTATCGCTCTACCTTGAAAATCGGGATCTGATGTTGATGGGCGGGTATCAATCGGGACAGGACCCCGATCTTGATCTCGCTGTTTCCCAGTGGTCCAACCTCACGGCCTTTATCAAACAAGCGCCCAATGAAGCGGCGAGCTTTGCCGATAGTCAAAAGGGCCTGATGGCCATGATGGGGGAATGATTTCGACATGTCGCGATCTGAACGTCTGATCGGATTGATGCAATTGCGCGAAAAGATGCGCGCGCGCCGCCAAGCGCAGGCTGTCGGCGAATTGTCTGGTGAGCTTGGGCGCGCACAATCCATGCAGACAAAGCTGGCTGGCCTGATAAAATCCAATACACCGCTTGATGAGCCGATGACACCTTTTGCGCTGCGTTCGCGGGCTTGGTACGGGCGCCAGATGCAAGAGCAATTTGAATTGCTCGAAAACCGAAACGAGTTTTTGGCGGTCGAAATCGCACAAGCACGGGCGGCCCTCATGCACCACAAGAGCCGTGAAACCGTTCTTGAAGAGCGCCGTGTTGTGGCACGCAAAACAGAGATCGAAAGCCGTGAAAGCCGTGCCGAGGGCCAAATGCCGCCGCGCGGCGTGCGGACCAAATACTAAAGCCAAATCCCAAGGGTTTGGCACTTTTCTTGCATACCAACGTTGTGTTCCGTGTCTTCAATCCGTGTTTCGATAAACTGGGTGAGCCTGCTGATGAAAGCGATAGTCAACTCGATGGACTTGAAGGCTGTAGAGCCGGGCTGGCATGCGCGTGCCGCAAAGCCAGAGGGCACCGCCTTATTCGATCCGCTCTTTGCTATGACAAGCGCGCCTGTCAGCGACGAAACAATCATGGCTGCTGAAGTTAACGCCGAAGTGCTGCCCGACGATCCACAAACGCCGTCTGCATCTTGGCTTGTGGAGGTCGGCGCAGCCAACCCCGCGCCCGGTTTCACCGTGCCGGCTGCGCAATCTATGGATCCGAAGGTGGCCCAAGCGGCCCTTACAGCCGCAGGACCCGCGACGCCCGTCACCACTCTGGAGAATGGACAAGAGCGAGGCGAGCGGACGCCATTGTCATGGCTTGTCTACGAACAACAAGCTACGTCCTCTGTCCCAATGGGGGCGGGCTTTATCGGTCCGGTTGAGCATGGTGTTGTGGCCGCGCAGTTGCCGGTCACCGAGATGACGCCTGTAACACAGGCACCAAGCCCACTGCCCGATGCGATGTCGCCACAGGCAGAGCAGCTGGCTGATGTTTCCGAGTTAGGTGAGCCGACGCCGTTGTCATTGCTTGCCTATGAACTCCAAGCCGCGTCTTCTGGCCCAAAGAGGGCGGACTTTGTCGGGCCGCTTGAACATGAGGTTGTGGCCGCGCAGTTGCCGGTCACCGAGATGACGCCTGTAACACAGGCACCAAGCCCGCTGCCCGACGCGATGTCGCCACACGCAGAGCAGCTGGCTGATGTTCCGATGATCCAACCCAGCAACGCAGATGCCATGTCCAAGATGGCATTCGCACATCTGACCGCTGAGCAGCTCGCCGACCCGGCGGCGTTTCACGTGGCGGATACAGTTGCAACGAAAGCCAACCCCATGCTCGCATCGGGTGAAGTGCAAAATGCATCTCGTTTGGCCCATGCCGGGGATGTTTCAATGGCGGCCGAACAATTACAGACGGAAGTACTACCGCTTGGCGATGATCCGGTGCTGCGCAAGATCAGTGATCCAACTTTGTCGATCCTTGCCGACGAGGCACCCAAAAATGAGGGGCATTCGTCCGCAACACTTGGCAAATCGGCAGAGCTGGGCGAAGCGCTGGTCAGGCCGCTGAACCCTAAGGCAGAAGCTCTTCCGTCATTGGATGAGGCCAAAGTGCTGTCGAAGCGGGCGGAGGTCGCAGCCAATATCGTCGACCGCGCGATTGCGCCCAGAGAAGCGCCATCGCAGGCTTTGCCCGTGGAACAAGGTATGCCCAAAGCTGCTTTGGACGTAGCGCAAGCGAAAACGCCGATCGCTGCCACCTTGATCGCGGGGCAGAAAAAGCCTGGGACGGAGCGGGCCGGAAAGCCACAGCCTGACGCTCTTGCCATGCAGCCGACAAAGGGGGAACAATCCGCAATGCCCACTTCGTCGGCTGTGTTGGGCACCCGTCCAGACGTGGTGATGGTCGCCAATGCCATGCAACAGGCCAAGAACGTGGTCCATGATCACCGCCGAGCCGATGTGACGGACAGCAAACCCGCTGGCGAGGCCACACTGCGCACGGAAACGGCGATGTTGGATCTCGTGCGGGGGGCCGCAGAGCGGTCTGAGCCAGTTGTTTCAACGCATGCAGCACCCCGTCCCACACATTCCGCGCAGCCCGTTGTGTCAGCGGTCCCTCCAGCGATGGCACCGGCCGCGACGCTCAACATGCGGCAGGCGGATTGGGGCAAGCAACTGGTTGGCCACATCGAGCGCATGGCTGCAAACGGATCGCAACGTATCGAGCTTTCGCTACGGCCAAAAAACCTTGGCGAGATACGCGTCATGCTTGATTTGCGCGGCGATCAGACCTTGGTGCATCTTGTTACCGAGACAACTGCCGCGGCGCGCCTTTTGAGCGGTGCTGAAGACCGCTTGGCGCAAGTATTGGACCAATCCGGCTATCGCCTGTCGGGGTTTTCTGCCAATGAACAAGGCGCGGGTGCGCAATCCGGCCAGCAAGGCCAGCAAGGTCAGCCGTCCCCCCGCCGTAATCGACCCGCCATTGAGAACGCAAAGCGCGATGAACCTACCGAAGCTGCAACGACTGGCGCATATGGCGTTGATCGGAACCAGTCGACCGGCATCAATATGCTTGCCTAATTGAGGAACTAAGACATGTCGGACCAAAGCACGCCGGAGGGCAAATCAAAGAGGGGTCTTTTGAAGATCCTTATCTTTGTATTCGGAGGCCTCGCCCTTGTCGGCATCGGCCTTGGTGCTGGCTTTTTCCTTTTTGGACAAAGCACCAACCCATCCGAAGAGATCGATATGATCATCGAACGTAAACTACAGGAATCGGGTCAATTGCCCGCTCCGGAGGAAGATGGTGACGAGGAAGATACAGGCCCGTCGCGCACAGCAAAGCCGGTCGACGACGTTGAGACCTTCATCACCAGCTATTACGAATTCCCCGGCAATTTCACGACCAATTTGCGTGCCTCGCGCAAGTTTCTTCAGGTCGGGATTGGCGTGTCGACGCAATATGACGAGACGGTCGTGCGGAATGTGGAAACCCATCAACTCGCGCTGCGCTCAGAAGTGTTGGGCGTGATTAGCGAGTTCACCGAAGAAGAGGTCGAAGGCAAGGATGGGCGCGATGCAATGGCAGATCGGATGCGTGATGCGATGAACGTCAAGCTTGAAGAACTCGAAGGTTTCGGCGGCATAGAGGGCGTCCATTTCACCTCTTTCATTCTCCAGTAAAGGGGCAGGGGCAGGGCATGGTATCGTCTCGCAAGCTAAGCAACGAAGAAGTCGAGGCGCTGATCGAGGGTCTGAGCAATTCCTCAGGCGCGGCCGATGGTGTTTTTATGGATGGGGATACCTCGGGTGTCAGGCCGTTCACATTCGGTTCGGACGACCTTTCCCTTCTGGGGGATTACTACGCGCTCAGAATGATCAATGAGCGATTTAGCCGCTTTGCACGTTCGGTCTTTTTGCCGATGCTGCGCGTACAACCGCGGATTTCATCCTTCCCACCTGAGGTCAAAACCTTTGACGAATACAGTGCAGCCTCGGAGAATTTCGTCAGTCTGACAAACAGCAGGATGGAGGAATTGCGCGGAAATCAACTTCTTGTCCTGCCGCCCAATTTTATCTCACTGCTCACGAATTCCTATTATGGCGGCACCGCTGTGCGGCCGCTCAAAAGGGTTCAAGGAGAGTTTACCGCAACTGAACAGCGCGTGATCGAAATCGTCACCGGTGGGTTGAACGAGGCGCTGCAGATGGCCTGGCGCGATCTGACGCCCGTAACCTTCTCGATCCAAGGTCGTGAAGAGAACATGCAGTTTGCGTCCTTCGTCGATGGCTCAGAAACGGTGATCATCTGTTCTTTTGTGGTCCAATTGCCAAAAACTGAGCCTGCGACTTTTGACATCATATATCCGCTTCAAACCCTGAAACCGATTGCCTCGCAGCTGCGTTCGCGCGTGCAATCCGATTATGTTGATGACGACTTGTCGTGGCGTCAGCGGCTCGAGCGGGCGATTTTGAATATTCCTTTGACCCTGACAGGGCGGCTCGCAGAGCCGACAACCGCCCTGCATAACCTGATCCATCTGCAATCGGGCGACTCATTTCCGATGCAGTTGCATGAAGGTGTTCAAGTTTTGGTGGAAGGGCGACTGATGTTCAGCGCTGAAATGGGTCAGGTCGGACCGCAAGCGGCGCTGCATCTCACGCGCCGTATCCAAGAGACAGAAGATTAAAGCTGAGGGAAACGAGACATGGCCGATAACCAAGACACCAAGGCACCACAAACCGAAGCTAAGGGCGAGCGCGCCAGCATCGAGAACTTGCGCGTGCTCGAAAATATCGAAGTCCGCATGACCGTCGAGGTTGGGCGTACCGAGATCACAATTCGTGATCTTTTGCGTTTGAATGAAGGGTCTGTGGTCGAACTTGATCGGCTCGCGGGTGACCCACTCGATATCTTGATCAACGGTACCATGATCGCGCGTGGCGAGGTGGTGATGGTTGGCGAACGTTTCGGCGTCCGTTTTGGCGAAATTGTCGATCTGGAAAAGCGGGTTCAGGGACTGTGAGCTTGTCGAAATATTGACGGGCTTTTGGTATCCGCACTGTGGGCCGAATAAAAATATATATTTATCAATTATTTAAGATTTACCTTCCCTGATTTTATTGGGTTGGCACGACGTTTGCCTTGTTTCTGTGAGAGCGGGACAGGAAACGGCATGGCAGAGGTAAGCTTAACGCAAGTGATCGTGGTCGTGGGGTTTCTCGCGGTCTTGATTGCCATACAGATCGTATTGCGCAGGAATGCCCAAGGCATCGGCAGTCGGCTTGGTCGAGGGCGCGAAATTCGCTTGGTCGAGGTCACGCCAATCGGCCAGCATGAACGTATCTGCTTGGTCGAAGTAGATGGTCAGCGGATCTTGGTTTTGACCGGGCGACAAGGGGCAGGTGCCTTTTTGCAGCTCGGCCAAGTGGCGCAACCGACGGCGCAGGCCCAACCATGAAACGGCGCTTTTTCTATATCGCCGGACTGTTGGGCTTGGCCATCATGCTGCCGCACATTGCACTTGCGCAAGATCCCCTGTCCATGACGGCCATCAGGGTTGGACAAGACGCGGATGGTGAAACCACTTATTCGCTATCCCTGCAAATTCTGGCGCTGATGACGGCCTTGACGGTTTTGCCGTCGATCGTGCTTGGAATGACGTCATTTACTCGGATCATCATCGTTCTGTCGATCTTGCGTCAAGCATTGGGCACGCAGCAGACACCGCCGAACCAAGTGCTGATCGCCATAGCGCTTTTTCTGACATTTGCGATCATGACACCGACACTGACCGCCATTAACGACACAGCCCTGTCACCCTATTTGGCCGAAGAGATGAGCGCTGATGCCGCGTTGGTGCAGGGTAGCACGTTGATCAAAGATTTCATGGTGGCCAATACTCATACAGAGGCGCTTCTTTTGTTCTCTGATATGGCCGAAACGGGTGGCTTTACCGATGTGTCCGAGATCCCCCTTTCTGTGATCCTTCCGGCCTTTATCACTTCTGAACTCAAGACCGCGTTTCAGATCGGCTTTTTGATTTTCCTTCCTTTCTTGGTGATCGACATGGTGATCGCATCAATCTTGATGTCGTTGGGCATGATGATGCTCTCGCCCATGTTGATTTCCTTGCCATTCAAGCTTTTGCTTTTTGTCTTGGTAGATGGCTGGACGATGACGGTTGGCTCGCTGGCTGCGACTTTCGCAATGGGGACGGGTGGTTAAGATGGATTTTGACTCCAATATTGGGTATCTCCGGCTGGCCTTTTGGCACATCGTGCTGACTGCGGGTCCAGTTCTGGGCGTTGCCTTGGCTGTGGGCTTGGTCATCGGGATCATCCAAGCGGCCACTTCGATCAATGAGATGACCCTGTCATTTGTTCCAAAGCTTGTCATCGTGCTTGGCGCGATGGCCTTGATGTCCGGGTTCATGCTGACGATCATGACCGACTATTTCGCCTTTATCTTCGGCGAGATTGTCGCGATCCGATGACGGGGAAGGCGGCGATGGAATTTGGAAATCTGCCCGGCCTGTCGATCCAAGATGTCATGGATCAAGCGCTGAGCTTTCTGATCGTATCGCTGCGTTTTGGTGCCTTCTTGTTGGCGGCGCCATTTTTTGGTTCGCGCATGGTGCCGTTGCCCATTCGCATCGTTTTTACAGCGACACTGGCGGTATTTTTGATGGGACGTGTTGCGCTGCCGTCCATCGATGAGCTGACGACATTCCGGGTTTTGCCCATCATCGCGCAAGAGCTGGCGCTTGGTCTATCAGCCGGTCTTTTGTTGACGATCTTATTCTCGGCGGTTGCCTTGGCAGGCGAAAAGGTTGCGGCAACGGCGGGTCTTTCGTTTGCCTTCCAAATCGACCCAAACAGCGGTGGACAGACGCCGTTGATCAGTCAGATATTCACGCTTTTTCTCACCGTCGTGTTCTTGTCGCTCAACGGTCACATCGTGGCCTTCGCGATACTGATCGAAAGCTACACATTCGCGCCAATCGGTGCCGGGATCAATTACCTCGCCCTTTTTCAGGTGGGCGAGGTCGCGGGTGCTACCATGTTCGCGACCGCGGCGCGTTTGATGCTTCCGATTGTGACGGTCTTGTTCTTGGTCAATATCACTATCGGCATAATCACGCGGTCAGCGCCGACACTCAACCTTTTCTCATTCGGCTTTCCGATCACCCTGATTGCTGTTTTCTTGCTTTTGTTCTTGTTTGCCGCGCCGCTTGGCTTCGCTTTCCAGGATCTCGTCGTCAGCGCCCTTGGGGATCTGGGCGATCTTTTGCGGGGGGCTGCTCTTGGCCAGTGAAGACGACGACGCACAAGAAAAGACAGAAGAGCCAACACAGCGGCGCCTCGAGAAGGCGCGTGAAGATGGCCAAGTTTTGACATCCAAAGAGATGTTCGTTTTCGCGACCACGGCGGCTGGCGTGATCATTTTGTTGGCGTTGGTTATTATTGTTTCACAATGGATTAGCCGCTGGGGTGGCTTTTTCCGGTTCGAGCAGGGCGATGCGTTATCCGGCCTTTTGATGGCGCGCTTGTCCGAGGCTTATTTGGATTTCCTCATCGTTGCCTTGATCGTGGCTGTGCCGATCTTGGTTGTCGTCTTGAGCACCCAGATGCTGGTTGGCCGGGGGCTACATTTCGCGCTCACGGCCGCGAATTTCAAAGGCAATCGGATCAACCCGTTAAATGGCCTGAAAAGGATGTTTTCGCTGCACAGTCTTGTAGAGCTTGCGAAATCGGTTCTGAAAGTTGGGGTTATCGGTGCGGCCGCCTATTTCGTCATTCTCAATTATTTGCCGACGATGCTGGCTTTGGCGTCCATGAGCCTTGATCGCGGCATCGAGACCGGTTTCTACGCACTGATGTTCTTGATGGGGGTGTCTGCGGCCATTCTTGGCGGCATTGGGGCATTGGATTATGCTTGGTCGAATTATGAGCATATGAAAAAACTACGGATGAGCCGGCAAGACCTGAAAGAGGAAAGCAAACAGACTGACGGCTCACCTGAGGTCAGATCCAGAATTCGTCGGCTTCAATACGAAGCCAGCCGCCGCGCCGCTGAACAAGCCCGTTCGCTCGACGATGTTGGGAATGCGACAGCGATCATCACCAACCCCACACATTTTGCCGTTGCCTTGCGTTATGTCCCGGGCGAGCAGAATGCACCTACGATTGTTGCAATGGGCCGTGGACGGATCGCCGAAGAAATCATCAAACGTGGCACCGAGGCCCAGATTACGGTCTTTCAAAGCCCGCTTTTGGCACGCGCCTTGTTCTTCACGGGCGAGATCGGTCAAGAAATCTCGGATCTTCTTTTCACCCCAATCGCCGCAGTGCTTGCCTATATTTATCGTGTTGATCGCGGCGAAGATCCTGAGACGCCCGAGTTTGAAATTCCTGAAGAGCTTCAGTTCGACCAGAATGGTCGTCCAATCAATGGCGAGGCGTCGTAATGTCCAAACGCAATCGGAAGCAAGATCGATACAGCCACAACACGCTCGGCGCGCTCATTTCGACCATGGTGTTTTTGGGCATGGCCGTTTGGCTTTTTCTTGAAGCCCTCAGCTTGGCTGAACTGGCACCACCATTACAAGTTGGTGGGTTATTTTTCTCGTCTTTTCTTTGCTTTCTCGGTGCCTTGCGCCTTGTGATCGCAAAGGCATGGTACCAGCATCGCAATGGGGGTGATCGATGACACTTCCCACGCGACCTGTCTGTGGCAAATGCGAGCATTTCTTTGTCACCCATGATCCGGCATTGCCTTGGGGCTGTCGCGCATTCGGGTTTCGTGCCGCGCAATTGCCTAATTCTGTGGTTTTTGCGTCAACTGGCACGAATTGTGCTCGGTTCGTAGAGAAACGCGCTGTCATGGCCCCCGCGACAAGACGAAACGTCAGGAAACCCGCATGAGCACTCCAACCGCCACCCCGACAATCGAAGACAGCATCAAGACCGCGCTTGATGCCGCTGACGCTGCGATCACCGTGAGCAGTGAGTTCGATCAGATCCGAAATGATTACACAAAGACCCGCGTCGAGGTGAAAGCGATCAACCGACAGGTGATGATTGTCTTTGTCTCGTCACTGGCGGCTTCGGTTCTCGCGGTGACGGCCGCAGGGCTCATCTACTTCCGTACGATGAGCGAAATGGAGACGACAAATGCCACATCGCTCGAAGCGCTTGTGATCTTTGCCGAGAATGTCGACAGGCTTGCGGCTGCGACAACCGAGGCGAACGCGCATGCCGAGCGGATCGCCGGGCTTGTGGAGGGCATGGCCTCGCTTGAGGTCATGATCGGCGATTTGGCGACCCGACTTGATGCGCAAGGCGAAACAACACTTGCTGGATTGGCCGCTGCCAACACCGAGATCACGGGCATGGTTGGTCAGTCGACCTCCGCCGTGGTCAGAGAGGTCAGCGCGGCTATCGAAGCACAGCAGAGCGTCCTGATGGCGGAGCTAGAGACCCTGCGCAGCACAGCGATGGCAAGCAGCACAGAGGCGGGGCCATCGCGCTTTGACGAAATTGTAGCAACGCTCGAAACCATGATGATGCTGCAAAGAGAGATTTCCGCCAAGATCACTGTCGCTGCTACACCACCGCGCGCACCGGCCCGCACGCCGACGCCGCCCACGCCGCGCGCGGCACCCGTCGACAATGATATTATCAAGTTTCCATGATCGGGGTGCCCCATGAATGACGCTGCTGATCCGACCGAAGCCACAAGTGCCGGCGAAAACCTGCAGTCATTTCTCAAGCTCGAAACTCGCGGCCTTGGGCTTGCGGCGCGCACGAAGAAACTCAAGGCAGGGGATGTGCTGGTTGCCGTAGATGGCGAACCGTTCACCGGCGATGCCGAAATGCTCGCCTTGCGCTTGGGAAAGCCTGTTGCCGACAACGAAGAGAACCCAGAGGTCGAGGCGTCCGAGAATGGCGTTGCACCGCATCTGCTGACGTTTTGGCGTGATGGGGTCATTTTCCACGTGATCTTCGAAACCCGCATCAAGGCGGGGTTCGAGGTAACAGGCCCCGAAGAGACGCTCGAGATCCTTGGTGCCGTACAAAAGCTGAAGTTTGCGCCACTTGAGAGCTATCAGAACTTTGAAGTGTTTCGCGATGTTCGCAAAAATGCAGCCCTGCATTCCACCGACATGGAAGAGATCGCAACCATCGCACCGGTGCTATGGATGCTCAACCACCGGCTTTATTACCCCATGGCCGCAGTCATGATCGTTTATGGGATCACCTTGGTGGCGCATTGGTTTGTCTTTGTGATCAGCTATTTTCTGGTGTCGGTCTATACCAAGCGTGCGCAGGTCGATCTGTTGCGTTCTTACAAGATGTTCGAAGATAAGTTCTTTTGGTTGGTGTTGGCGGAACCGAGCGAGGCCGAGGCGCGCGCGACATGCCGCCTGTTCGTTCCCGATCTCCGTTTTGCCAATGACAGCCCGCCCAAGACAAAGTCGAAAACGCGCAATCCAAACCGCGTGCGCGTCAACGCACAACAGGCTGGCTAGCGACCACACCAAATCTTGCGCTGCGTTAAAGGATTCCGCCGATTGGTCGTTATATGACCTGGGCGGAGATTTTTATGCGCAAAGACGATATTCTGGGGCTCAACTTAGATCATTACCCGCGCCAGAGCTTTGGAGCGGGTGATGTCGTGCTGAGCGACGGGAGTGAGACGGATCGGATGCTGGTGGTCATTGATGGGCGGCTTGGCATTGATCACGCAGGCAAACCACTTGGCCCCGGCGATATCGTCAAATCAATCGAGTTTTTCGGGGCCAGCCACTACGCGGGCGAGGTGCGCGGGAGCGGGCCTGGTCAGGTAGCGGTACTGCCGCGCGGGGCTGTGCGCGCGTGCTTGGACGCGCAGGGCGCGATGACATGGAACCTTGCTTGTGCCTTGGCGATTGAGGCGATTGCCGCAAGCAAGGAGCATGTTTGATGCCTCCGCCAAGTCGCATGCGCGAGCTTTTGCATCAGCAGCGGCTTCACCTGCTCCACGGTGAGGTGGTGTTCATGCCAGAGGAACCGGTCGAGGCGGTCTATCTTGTCGAGCGCGGTGGTGTTTTGGTTTTCGCACCCTCAGGGGTGCGTGTTCTTGCGTCCCTTGGGCCGCTGCGCATCATCGGCTTGCGCGACATGTTGGCTGGTGGGATTTGGCAAGGTGTTGGACTGGCGCAAGGGCCAACAAGCCTTCTTGTCCTGGAGACAGCGCCAATTCTGCACATGATATCAGAGGCGCCAGATGCCCATCAACGCCTCTTGCGTGAGCTTGCCGCGGCCTGACTTGCAAGGCTGAACTGTCGCAGCCTTAGGATGCCCGAAAAATCGCATCGCACAAAAAGACAAATGGGCGGCGCGTTAGATCCGGCCTGAAAGCACGGCCTCGCGCTTTCGTTGGAATGACGAGGCAATCCCCTCCATCTCGCGGTATTTGGCGACAGTGCGCCGGGCAAGGCGAATGCCGTCCTTGGCTAAGATCTGTACGATGGCATCGTCGCTCAATGGTTGAGAGGGTGCCTCGGCCGCGATCATCTTGCGCAGTTTGAACTTGATGGCCGAGGCGGCTTCGCCGTCGCTGTCGGCATCATTGGTGATGCTGGAGCTGAAAAACACTTTCAACCGATACGTCCCGCGTGGGGTGGCAATCATCAGGCTGTTGGTCACCCGGCTGACCGTGCTTTCATGCATCCCGATCGCCTCGGCGATATCGCGCAACACCATTGGCTTGAGCGCAATGGGGCCTTTTTCAAAGAAACCCATTTGTTGGCGCAGGATTTCCGCACCGATCTTAAGCGATGTCTCGTTGCGCTGCGCGATTGCGCGGTCAAGCCAGCGTGCCTCGGAAACCCGCTCCGAAACAAAGCTGCGCAGCGTCTCGTCCTTTTTGCCGGCAACCATCTTTTTGGCGTAATCCGCCCGCACCTTGACCGCGGGCAGGGTGGAGCGGTTCAATTCAAGCGACCAACCATCCGACACGCGGCGCACGATCAGGTCGGGTGGCAAGATCGGCTCTGCCTTGCCTGCAAACCTTGCCCCCGGCTTGGGGTCGAGGCTGCGCAAAAGGCGCAGCATCTCGGCCATGCGCTCGGGCGTGACTTTGCACAGGCGGGTCAGCCCTTTGACATTGCCCGCCCCAAGCATGGCGAGATTGTCCAAAAGCAGCGCGAAATCGGGGGTCAGCAAGTCGCGATCGCGCGCTTGCAGGCGTAGGCAGTCGCTTAGGTCGCGGGCAAACAGCCCCGCGGGCTCGATCTGTTGCAACTGGGCCAACACGGCCAAAACGCGCTCAAGATCGACCATGCTAAAGGCCGCAATCTCATCGACCGATTGGCCCAGCCACCCCGAGGGTTCCAGCGCATCGATCAACGCAAGCGCGATCATCCGGTCGGTGGGGTCGGCAAAGATGCGCTCCGCCTCGGCGCAGGCATGGGCATAAAGCGAAATATCCTCATCCGAGGCGAGCAACGACAGCGCGTCGAAATCGCTCTCGCCTGATGGGGCGGATGCACCGCTGCGCCCAAGATCGATCTGGCCCGTTTCGAATTGATTATCGAGTGCCGCATCAGGGATCGGCGCATCGCTGGTCATCGTGCCATCGGAAAAATCGAGATCCGCGCGATCGGGGCCAACCTCGGCCACGGGCAATGGCGCGATATGGTCGTCTTCGCTGGCGCCGTTGCTGACTTCGAGAAAGGGGTTTTCTTCCGATTGCTGATCCAAAAAGCCCGCCAATTCGATGTTGGACATGGTCAAAAGGCGGATCGCTTGCTGCAGCTGGGTCGTGATGACCAGCGATTGCTTTCGCTGCATCTGCTGTGCTGGAAAGAACTGCATTTTCATCACCCTTGAGATCTTAAGCCCTAATTTTGCGTGTTTTTTTCCATTATAGAAGGGTGATTATTTGACGATGGCAGGGTCGGGAAATTGACGGGTTAACCATCTGTTAACCAACGTGAAATCCATCATCCGCACAGCGCGATCATCGCGGTGTCAGGATTACGTCGCAAAGCGGGCACGGCGCGCGCTGCCAAACAATCCAACCCCCGGAACTAAACAATTGTGAATTGCGTCGTTTATGTCCCTGAGCGCCTCGACACAGGCCTCAGGTTGAAAGTGC
>JAQCLA010000184.1 GCA_027592105.1 Pseudomonadota bacterium
GACATTGCCCGGCTTGCCCGCGCCGATGGGCTGGCCGTCCATCTCGACCACCGGCATCACGAAGGCCGAAGCCGAGGTGATGAACGCCTCATCGGCCGCCTTGGCCTCCTCGACGGTAAAGGGGCGTTCCTCGACCACCATCTGGGCCTCGCGCGCAAAGCGCAGAACGGCGGCGCGGGTGATCCCGTGCAAGATCTCGTTGCCCAGATGCCGGGTGACGATGGTGTTGCCCTTGACGATATAGGCGTTGTTCGATGTGCCCTCGGTCACATGGCCATCTTCGACCATCCACGCATCATCCGCGCCCGCCGCCTTGGCCATCATCTTGCCCATCGACGGGTAGAGCAGTTGCACGGTCTTGATATCGCGCCGCCCCCAACGCTGATCCTCGATCGAGATGACCTTCATCCCTGTTTTGGCCAATGGGCTCTCGGCCAGCCCCGGCTTGGCTTGGGTGAACAGCACGATGGTCGGCGTCGCATCCTTGGGAAAGGCGAAATCGCGATCCGCTGCACCGCGCGTGATTTGGAGATAGATCAAGCCCTCGTCGATCGCGTTCAACCGCACCAATTCACGGTGGATCGCGAGCAATTCATCCTCGGTCACCGGGTTGGTCATCGCCAATTCATCAAGCGAGCGCTGCAAACGTTTTGCGTGACCCGCGAAATCGATCAGCTTGCCGCCCAGCACGCTGGTCACCTCGTAGACGCCATCGGCGAAAAGGAAGCCACGGTCGAAGATCGAAACCTTGGCCTCGGTTTCGGGCAGGTAGTCTCCGTTCACATAGACGGTGCGGGTCATGGCGGTATCATCCCCAAAGTTCTGGCCGCGGTGGATGCACCCCGGCGGCGTCATATTCCAAAGCTGTTGCCCGGTCTTCTGCCAGCAGAAGCGGCCCGTCAAGATCCACAATAGATGCCCCCTGTGCCACGAGCACGGCAGGCGCCATCGCCAGCGACGACCCCACCATGCAGCCGACCATCACGCCAAAGCCCATGTCGCGGGCCGCGTCGCGCAGCGCCAAGGCCTCGGTCAGGCCGCCGGTCTTGTCGAGCTTGATGTTGACCATGTCGTATTTTCCGCCAAGCGCGGGCAGGCTTTCGCGGTCATGGCAGCTTTCATCGGCACAGACGGGCAAGGGCCGCGCAATCTCGGCCAACATGTCGTCCTGTCCGGCGGGCAAAGGTTGCTCGACCAACGTGACGCCCAGACGCAGAAGATGCGGGGCCAGATCGGCATAGACCTCGGGCGTCCATCCCTCATTGGCATCCACGATAATGCGGGCCTTGGGCGCGCCAGCGCGCACCGCCTCGAGCCTTGGCATATCATCGGGCGTGCCAAGCTTGATCTTCAGAAGCGGACGATGGGCATGGCGCGCGGCAGCCGCGCGCATCACCTCGGGTGCTGCCAAGGAAAGGGTAAAGGCGGTGATCATGGGGCCGGGTTCCGACAACCCCGCCAATTGCCAAACACGGCACCCCGCCTGTTTGGCCGCCAGATCCCACAAGGCGCAATCGACCGCGTTACGCGCCGCGCCGGGCGGCAGCAGGGATTGAAGCTGGGCCCGTGTGACACCCTCGTGCAGGGATGCAATCTGCGCCGTGACGCTGTCGTGGCTTTCGCCGTAGCGCGCATAGGGCACGCATTCGCCGCGCCCGGTGTGACCATCCCGCGTGATCTGCACCGACAGCACCAAGGCCGCGCGACGCGATCCGCGTGCGATGGTAAACACCTCGGACAGCGCAAAGGTCTCGGGGATGACAGTGATCATCGCGGCCCTACCGATCCAGACCCGGACACATCGCCCGGGGCCATATGGCCAAGGCCTATCAACGCTGCGTCAAAAGTGCCACGGGCCGGTCGCTGACCGTCTCGAAATCAAGCGGTGCTGTGGTGGTGGCGGCGGTGTTGCGCTTGAACTCATAGCGCATCAGATCGCCCTGCTGCTCCGAGGCAACGATGAGCGCCTGATACAGATGTCGCGCGCCGTCGTAGATATCGATCAACCCCCGCAACCGCGGCGCATCGGCGGCATCGACCGAAAACCCATCCTCGGTCATCTCGAGAATCGGATAGGCCTCGTCGCCGATATGCACCACTCGCGTGGCGCGGCGGCGGCGGGCTGATTTTTGCGCTGCTGCTAACTCGTCACGAACCGATTGTGGTAGGAAGCTCGACATCACCGTGTCCTTCCGGATTGCGTCTTGTGGGTAATTTGGCGCGCGGCGAAATTTAGTCAATGATTTGAATATGCTGCAGTTGCAAACATCACGCATCGGCCACATCCCCCTCTGGACGCGGGCGCGCCAAGGCCGCATGCTGATGCTGCACAAGACCAAGCAACGCGCCAATGTGAGGAGGGCCTGCAATGACTGCGACCCACCCGGGTCACCCGATCCTGCATTTTCTCAACACCGTGCGCGATGACGGCAAGCAACGGCGCGAGAATAGCTTTGCCGACCCGGCGGCGTTGCAGGCGATCCTGATCGCGGCCGGCCTGATCGGCGCTGATCACCCGACGCCGGGGCCATCGCAGATGCAGGCATTGTTGGCGCTGCGCGAGGCGGCATATGCCGTTTTATCGGCCATCGCCGTAGCCCGCACCCCCGACCGAGAAGAGGCCCTGATGCTGGAGATGACGATCAAGGCGGCAGTGCAGGATGCAAGCCTGATGTTCAAACCCGGTCGGCTTGGCGTCAGAGCCGGCCCGCTTGGCGGTATCCATGACCGGCTGGCCCTGTCGCTGTTCGATCTCTTGCGCGCCGATGATCTGGCGCGGCTGCGCGAATGCGCGCGCTGCACGCATCTGTTCATCGACCGCGGGCGTGGACCGGGGCGGCGCTGGTGCGCGATGTCGCGCTGTGGCAACCGCGCCAAGGCCGAGGCGTTTCGCCGTCGCAAGCGTGCCAATAGCGCATAAAGCCATCAGCAATGCTTGCGGGGTGACGCATCCCTGTTAGGTTGAAGGTCAGGGTGACGTGTAATCAAAGGTGTGTGGTATGGTGCGTGGTGTCGTGGCGGGCTGTTTTGCCTTGGTGCTGTCTGCAGGGGGCGCTTGGGCCCAGCAATGCGGCGGCAACTTCAACCAATTCGTGCAAGATCTACGGGCCGAGGCCGCCCAGCGCGGCTATGATCGCAACACGATCGACGGGTTCTTTCGGCATGCGAGCTTTGACCAGCGCACCTTGGATGCCGATCGGCGGCAAGGTGTGTTTACCCTGCCCTTCACCGAGTTTTCGCGCCGCCTGATCAGCCAGAACCGGATCGACAATGGCCGCCGCAATGCCGAGCGGCAGCGCACCACCTTTGACGAGGTGGAGCGCCGCTTTGGCGTCAGCCGGGGGATCTTGCTGTCATTCTGGGCCTTCGAGACCGATTACGGTGCCTTTCAAGGCGACTACAACACGCTCGATAGCCTTGTGACCCTCGCCCATGATTGCCGCCGCCCCGAACTTTTCCGCCCCGAGGTTTTCGCCGCGCTGGAACTTTTCGCGCGCGGCGATTTCGACCCGGTCAATACCCAAGGCGCTTGGGCGGGTGAAATTGGCATGGTGCAAATGCTGCCCGAGGATATCGTGACCCATGCGATCGATGGCGATGGTGATGGGCGGGTCAGCCTCCAGACCTCGGCGGCCGACGCGTTATTGTCGGGGGCCAATATCTTGTCCTCACTCGGTTGGCGCCCGCGCGAACCTTGGTTGGTTGAGGTGACGATCCCCGATAATCTGGACTGGTTCGACACCGGCATCCACACTAGCAAGACCATCGCGACATGGGAGGGGCTGGGCGTGCGTGCGCGCAATGGCAGCTTGCCCATGCGCGATGCGCAAGCTTCGGTCATTTTGCCCGAGGGGCGCTTTGGCCCGGCCTTTTTGGCCTATCCGAATTTCAGCGTGCTGTTCGAGTGGAACCAGAGTTTCACCTATGTGCTAACCGCGGCCTATTTCGCGACCCGGCTGGAGGGGGCGCCTGTCTTTGACGCGCGCAACCCCGAACCAGGCCTATCACGCGACGAGATGCAGGCGCTGCAACGCAAGCTTGAGACGCGTGGTCATGATGTGGGCGGCACGACCGGCATCCTCGGCGCACGCACGCGCGCCGCCGTGCGCAGCGAACAGCGCAGGCTTGGCTTACCCGCCGACGCATGGCCAACGCGCGCCCTTTTGAACGCGCTTTAAGGCCGTTTTTGTTTACTTTCTGGTCATAAACTGCCATTATAATGGGCATACGGTAGGTGATTTCCTTCAGGTCTCACCAGGGTGGCCCCACGAAGTGCTAGCTTCGTGGGGCCTTTCCTTTTCGGGCTATCACCCGATCAGGATTTGAATGACCGCGATGACAAGCGAGAGCGCGGTCAGGGTGACCATCCATTTACGGTAGTGTCTTTCCCGCAATCGTCTCACCTCCTTTCGCCACGAAGGATCGTGGCAGGGGCAAGGCTATGCTCACATGGTCAACAAGGTGTTAATCGTTCGTTCAGGCAACCATCTGCTCGGCCTTTTTGAGATCGACCGAGACCAGCTGCGACACGCCTTGCTCGACCATGGTCACGCCGAAGAGCCGGTCCATCCGTGCCATCGTCACCGCATGGTGGGTAATGACCAAGAACCGCGTCGCGGTCTGGCGCGTCATCTCGTCCAGCAGGTCACAGAAGCGCGTGACATTGGCATCATCAAGCGGCGCGTCCACCTCGTCGAGCACGCAGATAGGGGCGGGGTTGGCCAGAAAAACCGCAAAGATCAACGCCATGGCGGTCAGCGTTTGCTCACCCCCCGACAAGAGCGACAGAGTCGAAAGCTTTTTGCCCGGCGGCTGGCACAAGATCTCGAGCCCCGCTTCAAGCGGATCGTCGCTTTCGACAAGCACCAAGCGCGCCTCACCACCACCGAAGAGATGCGTGAAGAGCTTGGCGAAATTCGTGTTCACCTCGTCAAAGGCCTTGAGCAGGCGCTCGCGCCCTTCACGGTTCAGGTTGGAAATACCCGTGCGCAGCTTGGCGATGGCCTGTTCGAGATCGGTCTTTTCGGCGGCCAGCGTATCATGTTCGGCCTGCACCTCGCGCGCGTCTTCCTCGGCGCGCAGGTTCACGGCACCCAAAGCGTCGCGCTGACGGCGCAGGCGTTGCACCTCGGCCTCGATATGATCGGAGGGCGGCAAGGGATCGGGCAGATCGCCGAGGCTTTCGCGCAGATCCTCGGGCGTGGTTTCCATTTCCTCGGCGATGCGCTGGGCCGCGCTCTCCACGGCTTCGCGGGCGGCATCGCGGCGGGCTTCGGCGGCAGCTCGCGCCTCGCGGGCCTCGGATGCGGCGCGCTC
>JAQCLA010000185.1 GCA_027592105.1 Pseudomonadota bacterium
CGCTGATGATCCCGACCCCCAAGAACCTCAACTGGATGTGGATCTGGGGCATGGTGCTGACAGTTTGCCTCGTGATGCAGATCATCACCGGCATCATCCTCGTCATGCACTACACACCGCATGTCGACATGGCTTTCGCCAGCGTCGAGCATATCATGCGCAACGTAAATGGTGGCTGGGCGATCCGCTACATCCACCAAAACGGCGCATCGCTGTTCTTTATCGCTGTGTATCTGCACATCTTCCGCGGTCTTTACTACGGTTCGTACAAAGCTCCGCGCGAGGTGACCTGGATCATCGGCATGCTCATCTACCTGATGATGATGGGCACGGCCTTCATGGGCTATGTTCTGCCTTGGGGTCAGATGTCGTTCTGGGGCGCCACTGTGATCACCGGCCTGTTCGGCGCGATCCCCTTCGTGGGCGATGCGATCCAGACATGGCTTCTGGGTGGGCCTGCGGTCGATAACGCAACGCTCAACCGCTTCTTGTCGCTGCACTACCTGCTGCCTTTCGTGATCTTGGGCCTTGTGGTCTTGCATATCTGGGCTTTCCACACGACCGGCAACAACAACCCCACAGGTGTTGAAGTGCGCCGTACGTCGAAGAAAGACGCCGAAGCCGACACATTGCCCTTCTGGCCCTATTTTGTGATCAAGGATCTGTTCGCGCTCGCCGTGATCATGGCCGCCTTCTTCGCGATCGTGGGTTTCATGCCGAACTTCCTCGGCCACCCCGATAACTATATCGAGGCCAACCCGCTGGTGACGCCCGCATTCATCGTGCCGGAGTGGTATTTCTTGCCCTTCTACGCGATCTTGCGCGCCTTCGACACCGAGGTATGGCTGGTCATCGCGGTCGACTTCCTGACCGCGGGGATCGTCGATGCCAAGTTCTTCGGCGTGTTGGCCATGTTCGGCGCGATCATCGTGATGGCGCTGGCACCTTGGCTTGATACCTCGTCGGTACGCTCGGGCCGTTATCGCCCGATGTTCAAGTGGTGGTTCTGGATCTTCATCGTGAACTTCTTCGTTCTGATGTGGGCAGGCGCCATGCCGGCCGAAGGGATCTACCC
The DNA here is from genome assembly GCA_027592105.1 of Pseudomonadota bacterium. Taxonomy (GTDB): domain Bacteria; phylum Pseudomonadota; class Alphaproteobacteria; order Rhodobacterales; family Rhodobacteraceae; genus Roseicyclus. Next base: position 1,076 of record JAQCLA010000185.1, read on the forward strand.
CTACATCGCACTGATCGGGTCGGCCTATTGGTTCGCCTATTTCCTCGTGATCTTGCCGCTGTTGGGCGTGATCGAAAAGCCGCAGGCCCAGCCTGCGACCATCGAGGAAGACTTCAACGCGCATTACGGCAAATCCGAAGGTCAAGGCGGCGTTGCTGCTTCGACCCCGGCCGAGTGAGAGAGAGGACACTGAGTATGCTCAGGAAACTTATCATCGGCTCTGCAACGGCAGCGACGCTGGCCCTGTCATCGGGGGCAGCACTTGCCGCCGGCGGCGCGGGCTACGTCGAAAACTACGCCTTTGCGCATGAGGGCCCCTTTGGCCGTTTTGACCAGACCCAGTTGCAGCGCGGTCTGCAGGTCTACACCCAAGTCTGCGCCGCCTGTCACGGGCTGCGCTATGTGCCGCTGCGCACGCTCTCGGATGAGGGCGGACCGGGGCTAAGCGAAGACGAAGTGCGCGCCTATATCGAGCAGAACTACATCGAAGTCTACGATGCGGATCTGCAGGATTGGCGCGCAGCGACGCCGAACGACCATTTTCCGCAATCGTCGATGGAAAATGCCCCTGACCTCAGCCTGATGACCAAGGCGCGTGCTGGCTTCAGCGGCCCCTATGGTTTGGCGCTGAACCCGCTGTTCAAGGGCATGGGCGGATCGGAATATGTCGCTTCGCTTTTGACCCATTACACCGGGTCCGAGAAGGAAGAGTTCGGCGCAATCCTTTACGGCAACGAGACCTATGGCGGCTATTTTGCCATGTCCGCGCCGCTGTGGGATGGTGCCGTGGAATATGGCGATGGCACCGAGGCGACTGTTGAACAGATGGCGCTTGATGTGGCGTCTTTCTTGACCTGGACGGCAGAGCCCAAGTTGATGGCACGCAAGCAGATGGGCTTTACCGCCGTGTTGATGCTGAGCTTGTTGGCCGTGCTGCTCTATCTGAGCAACAAGCGGCTTTGGGCACCTGTCAAGGCACGCGCCAAGGGCTACCCGGCCGAGTGATCTTTGCCTTTCGCTAAGACAAAAACGCGCCCCACGGGGCGCGTTTTTCGTTTGCGCCGGTGATGGTGCGCCGTGAGCGGCACGCCCTACGTCCCGATTGTAGGGTGCGCCTTCAGGCGCACCGCCCCGTCACAGCCATGGCCGCAAGACCGGATCGGGCGCATCGCGCAAGCCCGCCATCGGCGCATCCAACAACAATTTGCCATCTTCCAAGAGCCAAAGCCGGTCGCACAGCCGCTCGGCATCGCGCAGGTCATGGCAGGCCATGAGAAGCGTCAGCCCGCGGCGCTCAGACAGGGATTTGAGCAGCGCCAGCATCTCGGCCCGCAGACCGGGATCGAGGGCCGCAAAAGGTTCATCCAAAAGCGCCAAGGGCCGGTCGCGCAGCAGCAACCGCGCCAGACCCACCCGCGCCTGCTGCCCACCCGAAAGCGTGGCGGGCCGCCTGTCGCCCATCTCGCCCAAGCCCACATCGCTCAGGCTTTGGGCCACGCGGTCGCGCTGATCGGGCGATAGCCGCAGATCGGGGCGGAGCCCGAGGGCTACATTGTCAAAGACGCTCAGATGCGGAAACAGATTGCCGTCTTGAAACAAGATCGACATCGGCCGCGCGGCGACGACCGCCTCGGTGATATCGGCACCATCCCACAAGATGCGTCCAAGGTCGGGCTGCAAAAAGCCCGCGATCAGTGATAAAAGCGTGCTCTTGCCACTTCCCGATGGGCCAAGAACCGCGACCCGCGCGGCACGTTCGACCACTGCCGAGAGCGATAGCGTAAAGCCGTCTTGTGTCAGCGCCAGATTATCGAGTTGCAGCATCCAGCCGTCCCCCTCGGTCAAACAACCAAAACAGCCCAAGCGTCAACGCCATGAGCAGCAGCGCCGCCCCTTGCGCGTCATCGGTGCGATAAGCCCCCATCAGGCGATACATCTCCAAGGGCAGCGTGCCTTGCCCCGGCATGGAGAAGAGCGCGATCACCCCAAGATCGCCCATCGAGAAAGCCGCAGCCAGCCCCGCGCTGAAGCCCAAGGGGCGCGCAAGCCGCGGCAAGATCGCATGGCGGAGCCGCGCCAGACCGCCCATGCCCAGCGCATCGGCCAAGCGGCCTTGCGTCGCCTCAGCCGTGATCGCGGCGGGCACCAGCGCGCGCAGGATAAAGGGCAGCGCGACCAGCGCATTGACCAACCCGGTGACCGGCAAGGCAAGCGCCACCGGGTTGCCGATGGACCGGATCACGATGAACAGCCCCGTGCCGATAACCAAAGGCGAGACCGCGATGGTCAGAAAGGCCAGCATCTCGACCAGCCCGGGCCGGGCCAGCCGCGCGGTCAAAAGCGCGATGGGCAAGGCCAGAGCTACCGCAAGCATGGTGGAGGCCAATGCCAAGAAGATCGAGCGCAGGGCCGCCGCCCAAACCTGAAGCGGCAAACCGGGCAGCGCGGGCAAACCTTTGAGCGCCACGGCCAGCATCGGCAAAAGCAAAAAGAGGGCTGCGGCCATGATCGCGGCCGCATCAAACAGACGCGCCCAAGCGCGATCACCGGGCCAAGGCAATGCTGGGCGGTCAAGGCCCGCGCCCACCTCTTGGCGGCGGATCGCGCCAAAGGCCAGCGCGCCCGCTGTCACGCAGATCGCCACTTGGATCAGCCCTAAAAGCGCCGCGCGCCCAAGGTCGAAATCGAAGCGAAACGCCTGATAGATCGCAAGCTCGACCGTGGTGGCGCGTGGGCCACCGCCAAGGATCAATGCCACCGCGAAACTCGTGGTGCAAATCAGAAAGATCAAAAGGCCCGCCCCCGGTAGCACCGCGCGCAAAAGCGGCCTCTCGAAATGGCGGCGCATGTCGCGGGCGGAAAAGCCAAGTGCCGTGGCAAGCCGCATCCGCTCGGCCGGGATCGCCTGCCAGCCCTGCAAGATCAGCCGCACCGCCAAGGGCAGGTTCAAAAACACATGCGCCAGCACAACGCCCTGTAGCCCGTAGATGTCGATCCGGCCCAGACCGACCCCCGCCAGCGCGTCGTTCAACCATCCGGCGCGGCCAAACACCGCCAACAGGCCCAGCACCGCGACGATGACCGGCAAAAGGAACGGCGCACCCATCAAGGTGACAAGCGCGCCACGCCCCCGAAACGACCGCCGCGCAAGCGCGCGCGCCACGGGGATGGCCAGCGCCAGGCTGATCAGCGCCGAAAGGGCCGCCTGCAACAAGGTGAATCGGATCGCGGCCCAATCACCGGGGCCAAGTGATGGTGGCCAATCGGCGCGCGTCATCACCGCGCCAAGCGGCACCAGCACGCACAGCACGACGAGCGCGACCATGGCCGCGCCCGTCCAATGGATCACGCTCAGCGGGCGAGCGCGGCTTGCCATGTGGCCAAGGCCGCATCACGGATCGCGGGAGCCTCATCTTGTGCCACCAGCAGCTCCGTGGCAGGCGCGATCAAACTCTCGAACCCATCGGGCAGTGCGGCAGGGTCAAGGGCGGCAGGATACATCCAGTTGGTCATGGGGATCACCTCTTGAAAGGCGGGAGACAGCATGAATTCCAAGAACGCCTTGGCAAGCTCCGGCTGGTCGCTGCCCGCAAGCTGACCCGCCACCTCGATCTGCATGTAATGCCCTTCGTCAAAGGCGGCGGCGGTGTAGCCCGCATCCTCCTCGGCGATCAGGTGATAGGCGGGCGATGTGGTATAGCTTAGCACCATATCGGCTTCACCTTCGAGGAACAGACCATAGGCCTCGGACCAGCCGGGGGTGACGGTGACGATATTATCGGCCAACCCCTCCCAGATCGCGGCGGCATTGTCCCCATGCGCGGCCTGCACCCACATCAAAAGGCCCAGACCAGGGGTCGAGGATCGCGGATCTTGGATCACGATGGAGATATCCGAGGCAGCAAGTGCTTCAAAGGATGTCGGCACATTGGCCAAATCGGTGCGATGGACAAAGGCGAAATAGCCCCAATCGAAGGGCAGGAATTCCGTGTCATCCCACGCGACGGGCAGGGTCAGCCCCTCGGGCGTGATGCCATGGGCTGCAAATAGCCCTGTCGCACGCGCCGATGCCGTCAGGTTTGTATCAAGGCCCAGCACGATATCAGCCTCGGTAGCGTCCCCCTCAAGCCGCAAACGCGCCAGAAGGGCTGCGCCATCGCCTGCGCCTACGAATTGCAGGTCACAGGCGCATTGCGCCTCGAACGCCGCCTCGATCGCGGGGCCGGGTTGTGCGCAAGT
>JAQCLA010000186.1 GCA_027592105.1 Pseudomonadota bacterium
GCCTGACCGGGGTGGGTGCGCCCACGCTGGAGGTGCGCGGCGAGAACGATCTGGTGATCGTCACCTTGTCGGAGGCCGAGCGGCAGGCCACCGATGACCGCACCATGCAGCAATCGGTCGAGATCGTGCGTCGCCGCGTTGATGAGGCCGGCACGCGTGAGCCGACAATCCAGCGCCAAGGGGCGGACAGGGTCTTGATCCAAGTGCCGGGGATCGGGTCGGCGCAGGAACTCAAGGATTTGATCGGCACGACCGCGCGGCTGACCTTTCACCCTGTTGTGGGGCGCACGTCCGACGGAACGGCGAGCGTCGATGCGCGCCAGATCCTGTTGCCGTCGATGGATGAGGAGGGGGTGTTCTACATCCTCGAGCAAAGCCCAGTCGTCACGGGCGATGATCTGGTCGACAGCCAGCCCGCCTTTGACCAGCAAAGCGGTCAGCCGGCGGTGACCTTCCGCTTCAACCCGGCGGGTGCGCGCGATTTTGGTAATTACACCGCGGCCAATGTGGGTGCGCCTTTCGCCATCGTGCTGGATGAGGAGGTGATCTCAGCCCCCGTCATCCGACAGGCGATCACCGGCGGGTCGGGGCAGATCACGGGCAATTTCACGGTCGAGGAATCGACCGAATTGGCCGTGCTGCTGCGCGCAGGCGCGCTGCCGGCCGAGATGGTGTTCCTCGAAGAACGCACTATCGGCCCGGAGCTTGGGGCCGATAGTATCGCAGCGGGCGAGATCGCCGCGCTGGTCGCATTCGCGGCCGTGCTGGTCTTCATGGTGCTGAGCTATGGGCTGTTCGGCGCCTTCGCCGCGATTGCCTTGTTGCTCAATGTCGGGCTGATTTTCGGCGTGTTGAGCGTGATCGGGGCGACACTGACGCTGCCGGGGATCGCGGGGATCGTCTTGACCATCGGGATGGCGGTCGATGCCAATGTGCTGGTTTTCGAGCGCATCCGCGAAGAGTTGCGCACCGCCAAGGGGCCTGCGCGCGCCATCGAGCTTGGCTATTCCCGTGCGCTTTCAGCGATCATCGACGCGAACCTGACGACCTTCATCATCGCGGTGATCTTGTTCGCGCTTGGCTCTGGCCCTGTGCGCGGCTTCTCGATCACGCTGGGGATCGGGATCATCACATCGGTGTTCACGGCGATCTACGTCACGCGATTGTTGATCGCGACATGGTTCGACCGTCGCCGCCCCAAGACAATCGAGGTCTGAGAGATGCGCTTAAGGCTGGTTCCCCAAGAGACCAACATCGATTTCTTCAAATATGCCCGGCTGACATTCGGCGGGTCGGTTGTGGCCATGATGCTGTCGATCGGCATCTGGCTGGCGATGGGGCTGAATTTCGGGATCGATTTTCTGGGTGGCACGACGATCCGCACGCAAAGCGCGGTTGCGGTCGATGTGGGGCTTTACCGCGATGCCTTGGCGCCGCTGGCGCTGGGCGATGTGTCGATCACGCAAGTTTTCGATCCGACCTTTGGGCCGGAGCAGAACGTGGCGATGATCCGTATTCAGGCACAAGAAGGCGCCGAGGCCGTCACACCGGCCATCATCGCCGCGGTCGAGGCGGCGCTGATCGCCGTGGTGCCAGATATCAGCTTCCCCTCGGTCGAATCCGTTGGGCCAAAAGTCTCGGGCGAGTTGATCCAGACGGCCATCATCGCCGTGCTGGCCTCGCTTGCGGCGATCTTGGTCTATATCTGGCTGCGGTTTGAATGGCAGTTCTCGGTCGGTGCGGTTGCGGCCTTGATCCATGATGTGATTTTGACCATTGGGATTTTCAGCTTGCTACAAATCCGGTTCGATCTGGCCACGATCGCGGCGCTTTTGACGATCATCGGCTATTCGATCAACGACACTGTGGTGATCTTTGACCGGCTGCGCGAGAACCTGATCAAGTATAAATCGCGCCCCTTGCAAGATGTGATGAACCTGTCGGCCAATGAGACGCTCTCGCGCACCTTGATGACATCGGGCACGACGCTGATCGCGCTCTTGGCACTGCTCATCTTGGGCGGCGATGTGATCCGGGGCTTTGTTTTTGCGATTTTCTGGGGTGTGATCGTGGGGACATATTCCTCGATCTATGTGGCCAAGAACGTGGTGTTGATGATCGGGGTCAAGCGCGACTGGTCGAAGCCTGATCAGAAATCGGGCACGCAGTTTTCCAACATCGATGCTTGATGGCCTGATCGCGGCGCTGAGCCTATCAGCGCTGCCGTGGCTTGGGGCGGCGGCGTTCTTGGCGGGCACGGTCTATGGCTTTGCAGGCTTTGGCGCGGCGCTGGTGTTCATGCCGATCTCGGTCGCGCTGATCGCGCCGGCCATGGCGGTGGCCGCTTTCGCGCTGACCGCGCTGATCGCGCTGGTGACGGTGGTGCCGCGCGCATGGGGCGCGGTCGACAAGCCGGGTCTGGGCCAGATGCTTCTGGGCACGATGCTGGGCTTTCCCCTTGGCATCTGGGCCTTGCGGGTTTGGGATGGCACATTGATCCAGGTGGCTGTGTCAGCCGTGGTGCTGCTGACCTTGGCCGTGTTGGTCGCAGGCTGGCGGATGGCCGCACGGCCGCGCCCTGCCGCGCGGTTGGGGGTTGGGGCGGCAACCGGGCTGATCGGCGGGGCGACAGGTGTCACCGGGCCGGTGGTGATCTTGTTCAACCTTGGGGCAGGTGCGCCCGCAGCCCAGACGCGGGCAAATACGCTGGTGTTCTTGACGCTTTGCTCGGGGTTGTTGCTGGGGCAGTTATGGCTGCAGGGGCTTTTGCCGCCTCAGGCGATCTGGTTGGGCATCGTGTTGATGGTGCCTTATGGTTTGGGCAATTGGGTCGGACAGGCATTGTTCAACCCGCGCGCCGAGATGCTGTATCGTCGGGTCGCATATGCGATCATCGCGGGCTCGGCCTTGGTTGGATTGCCGATCTGGACTTGAGAGGGAGACAGACCCCATGCGTTTGAACGAAGTCACATTCGACGACAGTCGCCCGGTCGATGGCTATGGGCCGGGGTTTTTCCGTATCGGCGGCGAGGTTTTTTCGGGGGCGGTGATCATCCTGCCTTCGGGGGTCTTCGGCTGGGCGGGCTACGAGGATGCCGCGCGGCTTATCGCGGCGGGCGATCAGGTCGATGTCCTTTTCATCGGCACAGGCGCCGAGATCGCGCCCATCCCCGCCGCACTGCGCCGCGCGCTTGAGGGGGCGGGGATCGGGGTGGAGATCGCGGCAAGCCCTGCAGCGTGCCGCACCTATAATGTGCTGCTCTCAGAGGGGCGGCGTGTGGGGCTTGCGGTCCTTCCGGTCTGAGGCCCGTGGGTATTGCGACCGCCCGGGGCCTCCGGCGGGAGTATTTGTGAAGCAAAGATGGGTGCTGTCACAGCGGCAGTTGGCCTGTTGGCAAGGCAAGGCCGCCCAAGATCATCACGCGAAGTTCGCGTTCCAGTTTGCGGCGAAACGCGGCGGCGAAATCATCATGGCTTGTCGCATATTCGACGAAGGCACCGGGGCCGTGGATGACCTGTTGGCGGAAATAGTCGAGGATATTGATCGAGGCGCCGCCGATGGCCAGCCCGTTGACCGTCACACCCGCAAAGTCGAAATGCGCATAGGCCGCGCCGGGGGGGAAGCCGTCATTATTGGCACCATCGCCGGAAATATCGATGGTCCGAAACAGGCAATCGGGTGCAGCCGCGAAGCGTTGGGCGGCGAAACCCAGCGCATAGCCGATGGCGGTGGGAAAATCGACGGAGGCGCGTTGTTGGGCCATGACGCGTTCGGCCATGGCGACGAGATCGCCTTGTGATGTGACGAGTGTCCAATCCACGACGACATGTTGCTGAAAGCGGCCCGACCATTCGAAGATCGACACGGCGACAGGGCCGGGGCCGTCGAGAAAGGCGCTGATGATCTCGGGTGCCAGCAAGGCGGCCGCGATCCCGTCGCGCTGTTGGCGGTATTCGGCGGCATCCACCGAGGCGGAGATGTCGAACCCGAGCTGCAGCGCGAGGCGGCAGGGTTCATCCGCCACGACCGGGGCGGCCCAGAGGGATAATCCAAGGGCCGCCGCGCGGATCACCAGTGACCCGTATTGCCCATCGAGGCCCAAGGCTCGGCGGGTGGGAGGGGGTCGCCTGCTTGCAGCAATTCGATGGAGATATTGTCGGGCGAGCGGACAAAGGCCATGCGCCCGTCGCGGGGCGGGCGGTTGATGGTGACGCCATTATCCATCAAATGCTGGCAGGTGGCGTAGATATCATCGACCGCATAGGCGAGATGGCCGAAATGGCGGCTGTCCGATGGCAGCCCCGCATCGCCGTCCCAGTTATAGGTCAGCTCGACTGGGCAGGCCTCGTCGCCGGGGGCGGCCATGAAGATCAGCGAAAAGCGGCCCTGTTCGTAATCATTGCGCCGGGTCTGGCGCAGGCCGAGCAGTTCGTAGAAGGCCATCGAAGCCTCCAGATCCTTTACCCTGACCATGGTGTGGAGGTATTTCATCGCCATTTTTGCCGCCCTTGCTGTGTCAGTCATCAAGCTAGCGCAGGGCGCGGGCTTGCGCAGCCCCTGTTGGGGGTAAATTTCTTGTGGGTAAAAGCGCCCCAAGGGCGCCCCTTTATCTTGCGGTTCGGGGCCTTCGTGATGCAATATGTTGGGGTTCGCCCGTAAGTTCACGCTGATGAAGGAGCCGCCCCATGCCGCTCAGCCCCGAGGCCCAAGCCGAAATCGACGCCGCCCGTGCCACGCCCAAGCCCACGCTGCGCGCAGTCAGCGAGGGGATGGAGCGCCATCTCTATACCGCCCATCCGGTGTTGGATCACGGTTTTGTCCGCGTCATCGATTATATGGGCGACGACAGCGCCATCGTGCAGGCCGCGCGCGTCAGCTACGGGGCGGGCACCAAGCATGTCAGCAATGACGAAGGGTTGATCCGCTACCTTATGCGGCATTGGCATTCGACGCCCTTCGAGATGTGCGAGGTCAAGTTTCACGTCAAGCTGCCCGTGTTCGTGGCGCGCCAGTGGATCAGGCACCGCACGGCGAATGTGAACGAGTATTCGGCGCGCTATTCGATCCTCGACCGGGAATTCTACATCCCCGCGCCCGAACATCTGGCGGCGCAATCGACGGTCAACAACCAAGGCCGGGGCGCCGTGCTGGAGGGAGAGGAGGCCGCGCGCGTGCTGGAGATGCTCAAATCCGATGCAGGCCGGGCCTATGACAATTACGAGGCGATGCTGAGCCAAGACGGGCAGCAGGGCTTGGCGCGGGAATTGGCGCGGATGAACCTGCCCGCCAATGTCTACA
>JAQCLA010000187.1 GCA_027592105.1 Pseudomonadota bacterium
TTGGCCCCGATCGCCATCGCCTACGGCGTCGATCCGGTGCACTTCGGGCTGATCATGGCGCTCAACCTTGCACTTGGGATGATCACCCCACCATTGGCTGTGAACCTATTTGCCGCCTGCGCGGTTGCGCGCATCCCGGTCGAACGGATTATCCCCCAGCTTTTGTGGTTTGTGCTAACAGTGTTTGCAGCCTTGATGATTGTGACATACGTGCCAGCGGTATCGCTTTGGCCAATGCAAACCATCATGGGGATCAGATGACAATCGTATATTTCGCGGGGCTTGGCTCCATGGGATTGGGAATGGCGTTGTCCTGCCTGCGGGCAGGGCATCGGGTCTATGGCTATGATCCTGCGCCCGAACAGGTCGCATCCCTGGTCGCGGCAGGTGGCCATGCGCTTGATCCCACAAGCCCTACAGCGCAGATCGCGGTCTCGGTCGTGCTCAATGCCGATCAGACGCGCGCGGCCCTTTTCGGGCCTGAGGGGTTGGCCGCGCGGCTGGCGCCCGGCGGCGTTTTGATCAGCTGCGCCACCGTCGCCCCGGCCTTCGCGCGCGAGATGGAGGTCGAGGCCCGTGCGATAGGCCTGCATTATCTCGATGCGCCCATCTCCGGCGGATCGGTCAAGGCGGCGGCAGGGAAGTTGTCGATCATGGCATCAGGCAGCGCGGACGCCTTTGCCGCCGCGCAGCCTGCGCTGGATGCGATGGCCGCGACCGTGTTCGCGCTGGGCGATCAAGCAGGCGCAGGTTCGGCCATGAAAGCGGTCAACCAGTTGCTCGCGGGCGTGCATATCGCCGCGATGGCAGAGGCGATGACCTTTGGCATGACCCAAGGCATCACCCCCGACAGCTTTTTGCGCGTCATCAGCCAATGCGCCGGCACAAGCTGGATGTTGGAGAACCGCGCGCCCCATATCGTGGCGGGCGATTACACTCCCCATAGTCAGGTCAATATCTGGCCCAAAGATTTGGGCATCGTGCTGGAGATTGCCCGCGATGCGGGCTTTCCCGCGCCGATCACGGCGGCGGCGCTGGGGCAGTATCTTGCCGCCGCCGACATGGGCCTTGGTCGCGAAGATGATGCGGCCGTGGCCAAGGTCTATGCACGTGCCGCTGGCCTATCCCTGCCCGGAGAGGCGTGATGCGTCTGGGCTGTATCGGCGATGATTTCACCGGCTCGAGCGATCTGGCCAACACGCTGGCCAAAGGTGGCATGCGGGTGGTGCAGTATTGCGGCATCCCCGCGCATGCCGCCCCTGCGGATGTTGATGCCGGGGTGGTCGCGCTCAAGACCCGCTCGATTGCGCCGGCCGATGCGGTCGCCCAATCCTTGGCCGCGCTGGAATGGCTCCGCGCGCAGGGCTGCGAGCAGATCTTTTTCAAATATTGCTCGACCTTCGACAGCACCCCCGAGGGAAATATCGGCCCGGTCATTGATGCGCTGGTCGCGGTGCTGGATGCCCATAAGGTGATCGTCTGCCCTGCCTTTCCCGGCGCTGGGCGGTCGATCTATCAGGGGCATCTTTTCGTGATGGACCGCCTGCTGAACGAAAGCGGCATGCAGAACCATCCGCTGACACCCATGGTTGACGCCGATATCCGCCGCTGGCTGGCACCGCAAACACGCAACGCGGTGGGCCATGTGGCCGCTGTGGATGTGTTCGCCGGGCCAGAGCGGATCGCACAGGCGCTTGCTGCGCAGCATGTGGCGGGCCATCGCCTGATCGTGGTCGACGCGATCCGCGATGCCGATCTGATGGCCATCGGGGCCGCCGCGCGCGGCCTGCCGCTGATCACGGGAGGGTCGGGTGTGGCGCTTGGCTTGCCTGCGAATTTCGGCTGCACGCCCGCGCCTGTGGCGTGGCAGGGCCAACCGGGCCGCGCCGCCATTTTGTCGGGGTCATGTTCGACAGCGACCCGCGCACAGGTCGCCCATCACGCCGCCCGGCACCCCGCGCGCGAGATCGTGGCCGCCGATGTGATCGAAGAGCGGCTTGACGCCGCCGAGATCGCCGATTGGCTCTTGGCCCAAGAGGGCTTGCCCTTGGCCTATAGCTCGGCCGACCCGGCCGAGGTTGCGGGCGTGCAAGACCGCTTTGGCCGCGAGGCCGCCGCCACAGCCATCGAGGGGCTCTTTGCCGAGGTGGCCCGCCGCCTTGTGGCGGGCGGCGTCACGCGGCTGATCACGGCAGGGGGCGAAACCTCGGGCGCCGTGGTCGAAGGCTTGGGGCTGACAGACCTTGCAATCGGCCCCGAGATCCATCCGGGTGTGCCGGCGCTCCGCGCGCACACCGATCTGGTGGTCGCGCTAAAATCGGGTAACTTCGGCGCAGAGGATTTCTTTGAGAAAGCCGATCGCATGCTGAAAGCCAACCCATGACCGAGACCCGCCTGCGCGAACAGATCTGTGATCTGGCCCGGTCGCTGTTCGACCGAGGGCTGACCCATGGCAGCACGGGCAATATCTCAGCCCGGACCGCGGATGGCGGGCTTTTGGTCTCACCCACAGGCACCAGTTTCGGGCGGCTTGACCCCGCGCGGCTCAGCCGGTTCGACGCCGCTGGCCGCTTGATCGGGGGCGATCCGCCAACCAAGGAAATGGCCCTTCACAGCGCCTTTTACGACACACGCAGCACGGCGGGTGCTGTGGTGCATCTTCATTCTTGTCATTCCGTCGCGCTGTCGATGATGCCTGATGTGGATGCGGATGACTTCCTGCCGCCGCTCACGCCTTATGCCATCATGAAGTTGGGGCGGGTGAAGCTGTTGCCCTTTTTCCTGCCGGGTGATCCGGCGATGGGCGCGGCGGTACGGGGTCTTGCAGGCAAGCGCAGTGCCGTGATGCTGGCCAATCACGGCCCGGTCGTGGCGGGCAAAGATGTCGAGGCCGCCTGCACCGCAATCGAAGAACTGGAGGCCACCGCGCGGCTGGCGCTGATCTTGCGCGGCACCGATGCGCGCATGCTGAACGCAGAGCAGCTGCGCGCCGTCGTTACCACCTTTGATGTGGAGTGGGATGGATGACGCGGTTTTCGGCCAATCTCGGCTTTCTATGGACCGATCGCGCGCTTTCCGATGCGATCCGCGCGGCCCATGCCGCAGGCTTCGACGCGGTCGAGTGCCATTGGCCCTATGATGTCGCCGCGGATGATGTCGCAGCCGCCTTGGCCGAAACAGGCTTGCCGATGCTGGGGCTCAACACCCGGCGCGGCGATGTGGCTGCGGGCGAGAATGGGCTGGCGGCCCTTCCCGGCCGGGTGGATGAGGCGCGCGCCGCCATCGATGAGGCGCTGACCTATGCCGATGCGATCGGCGCAGGGGCCGTTCATGTGATGGCAGGCAAGGCCGAGGGGCCGGAGGCGCGGGCGGTGTTCGCCGCGAACCTACACTATGCCTGTGCGCGGGCGGCAAAGGGGGGGCGGATCATCCTGATCGAGCCGCTCAACCCGTTCGATGCGCCGGGCTATTTTCTGAACACCACCGCGCAGGCCGCCGATCTGATCACCGAGATCGCCGCGCCCAATCTCAAGCTGATGTTCGACTGCTACCATGTCGGGCGGACCGAAGGTGATGTCATCGCACGGCTGGGCGCGCTGTGGCCTATCATCGGGCATATCCAATTCGCCGCCGTTCCGGACCGGGGCGCACCTGACCACGGTGATTTGGATTACGCGGTCGTCTTTGCAGAGCTGGCGCGCATGGGCTGGGCGCAGCCCCTTGGTGCCGAATACCGGCCCACTGGCGCGACCGAGGCAAGCCTCGGCTGGATGTCGCGCCTGCGCTGATGCGCCGCTCGTTCACGGCTCTTTGATGCGCCGTCATCTAGAAATCAGCGCATCCTTTTGATCTTTCAGCTAGACGCCACCTGTCGGCATGGCGACCGTTTGCGGGTTCAAACCATCCCAAGGGTGGAAAACCCCGCGTATGGTCGTCGCTCTGGCGGGCAGAAAAACCAAACACTGGTGTCGTGACGGCTTTGCCCAGACATTGTATCACTGTTACCCTGAAAGAAATGGACCATTCATGCGCCTGATTTCCACCCTCTCGATCCTGATGACACTCGCGGGCGCCCCGGCCATGGCCGATTGGCAAGCGACGCTTGATGCCGCGCGCGGCCAGACGGTCTATTGGAACGGTTGGGGCGGCGACGCGCGGACCAATGCCTTTATCGAATGGGTGGACGAACAGACCGAGGAACGCTATGGCGTGGCCATCACCCATGTCCGCCTGAGCGACACCGCCGAAGCGGTGACGCGTGTGATTTCGGAACGTGCGGCGGGGCGCGACAGCGGCGGGTCGGTGGATCTGATCTGGATCAACGGCCCGAATTTCCTTGCGATGAAGGAGCAGGGGCTTTTGTTCGGCCCTTTTGTCGGCGACCTGCCCAATGCCCAATTCGTTGATCTGGAACCACCTGCACCCGCGGCGCTCGATTTCACCGTGCCGGTCGAGGGGATGGAAAGCCCGTGGCGGCTGGCGCGCTTCGTGTTCAACTACGATAGCGCGCGGGTTGATGCGCCGCCACGAGAAATGGCGGCTTTCGTCGATTGGGCCGCCGCAAATCCGGGCCGCGTCACCCATCCCGCCCCGTCCAATTTCATGGGTGCGACCTTTCTCAAACAGGCGCTGATCGAGCTGGCCCCGGATCGCGCAGTGCTTTTGGAACCAGCAAGCGATGCGGCCTTTGCCCAGCAAACCGCACCGCTTTGGGCGTGGTATGACGCGCTACGCCCGAACCTGTGGCGCGGCGGTGAAACCTTTCCCGAGAATGAAAGCGTGCAGCAACAATTGCTGAATGATGGCGAGATCGACATCGCGATGTCCTTCGATCCTGCCTCGGCGGCTGCGGCCATCGCCCAGGGCCTCTTGCCCGAGACCGCGCGCGTTTTCGTGCCCGAGGGTGGCACGATCGGCAATATCAGCTTCGTGGCCATTCCCTACAACGCCGCCAATACCGAAGGCGCGCAAGTGGTGGCGAATTTCCTGCTTGATCCGATGGTGCAGGCGCGGATGCAGAATATCGAGGTTCTGGGCTCTTTCTCGGTGCTCGATCCCGCCCGGCTGGACGCGGCGGCGCGCGCCGCTTTCGCGGCATTGCCCACCGCGCCCGCCTTGCCAAATCTTGAAGATCTTGGCCCCACCCTGCCTGAACCGCATGCAAGCTGGATGACCCGCCTGACCGAAGAATGGGCAAGGCGCTACACAAGGTGACGACCGCGTTTGCCGATG
>JAQCLA010000188.1 GCA_027592105.1 Pseudomonadota bacterium
TAAGAACGCACCCATGTGCGGATATCTTCGCGCTTGCGCGCTTGGCTGGGATGAAGCGGCCCCCAATCGGCGGCGATGCCTTTGCGACCTTCGGCGATGACCCCGTCACGCGGTACGGTCTCCGCCCAGATCCGCAAGGCACAGCTAACATTGGCCCCACCATCGAGAAGCGCCTGAGCGCTGCTTGCCTGACAGCCATAGGTGCGCGCAGTGGCCGGGCTGATTTGCACAAGGCCAAACCAGCGCCCGCCGCCACCCACTGCCGCCTCGTTCCATGTGCTTTCATGGCGTGCAAGCGACGACATCAGACCCAGCCAAAAGGCGCTACGCTGCGCGTCGTTCGCGTCCGGATAGGCGGGGCACCAGCGGTCGATATCGGCTGGAACGATGTCGGGCAGAATTGCGGCGTGGCTGTCGAGGGCCGCAAGACCCGCGACCTCCCATTCATCGGCTTGCGGCACGTGATCCCATCGCATGGGAAAGCTGTCCGCGTTCAGGCCGCGCGTGCTATAGCTCTCGCCGCCGATGCAGCCTGCAAGCAGCATCAAGGTTAGCGCCACCGCACTGGCAGTTTTCAGCGATTTCCACATCTGGCGCACAGCCTCTTGCCTTGTTGCCGACGCGCGTTGGTGCCCGCGCGGACCATATGCAGGCAACAGGGGGGACAATTTCAAGCTGATTTGGGCAATATCTCGCCGAAACACAAAGCCCGCGCGACCCTGTCGCCCCCTTGCCCCGCCCGCGCCGCTGACCTAAACGCTAGGGGTTACCGGACGGAGGCCACCTATGCTTGACCTGACCTACGCGACCCCGAAACCCAAGGTGATCGCTGGGGCGAAACATGATTGGGAGTTGGTGATCGGCATGGAGGTGCATGCGCAGGTCTCGTCCAACGCCAAGCTGTTTTCCGGCGCCTCGACCCGTTTCGGGGCCGAGCCGAATTCCAACGTCGCCTTTGTCGATGCGGGCATGCCGGGCATGCTGCCGGTGATCAATGATTATTGCGTGGCTCAGGCCGTGCGGACGGGTCTGGGGCTGAAGGCCGAGATCCATCTGACCTCGGCTTTTGATCGCAAGAACTATTTCTATCCCGATCTGCCGCAGGGCTACCAGATCAGCCAGCTCTACCATCCCATCGTGGGCGAGGGCGAGGTGCTGGTGGAACTGGGCGACGGGACCGCGCGCATGGTACGGATCGAGCGCATCCACCTGGAACAAGACGCGGGCAAGTCGATCCATGACATGGACCCGGCGCTGAGTTTCGTCGATCTCAACCGCACCGGCGTGGCATTGATGGAGATCGTCAGCCGCCCCGATATCCGCGGCCCCGAAGAGGCGGCGGCCTATGTCGTGAAGCTGCGCCAGATCATGCTTTATCTCGGCACCTGCGACGGCAATATGCAAAACGGCAATCTGCGCGCCGATGTGAATGTCTCGGTCTGCCTGCCCGGTGCTTATGAGAAATTCCGCGAAACCGGTGATTTCAGCCATCTTGGCACGCGCTGCGAGATCAAGAACATGAACTCCATGCGCTTTATTCAAGCCGCCATCGAGTTCGAGGCGCGCCGCCAGATCGCGATCCTCGAGGCGGGCGGGGTGATCACGCAAGAGACACGCCTCTACGACCCCGACAAGGGCGAGACACGCTCGATGCGCTCCAAGGAAGAGGCGCATGATTACCGCTACTTCCCCGATCCCGACCTTCTGCCGCTGGTGATCGAACAGGCATGGGTCGATGAGATCAAGGCCGCCTTGCCCGAACTGCCCGACGCGAAAAAGGCCCGCTTTATCGGCGATTACGGCCTGTCGGAATATGACGCCAGCGTGCTGACCGCCGATCTGGACGCGGCGCATTATTTCGAGGCGGTGGTGACCGAGGCGGGCGACGGCAAGCTGGCGGCCAACTGGGTCATCAACGAGCTCTTCGGGCGGTTGAAGAAGGAAGAACAAGACATCACCCAAAGCCCGGTCAGCCCTGCGCAGCTGGGCGCGATCATCGGCTTGATCAAATCGGGCGATATCTCGGGCAAGATCGCCAAGGATCTGTTCGAGATCGTCTTTACCGAAGGCGGCGACCCGGCCGAGATCGTCGCGGCGCGCGGCATGAAGCAGGTGACCGATACCGGCGCGATCGAGGCCGCCGTCGATGAAATCATCGCGGCCAACCCCGATCAGGTGGAAAAGGCCAAGGCCAATCCAAAGCTTGCGGGCTGGTTCGTGGGTCAGGTGATGAAAGCCACGGGCGGCAAGGCGAACCCGGCGGTCGTCAACGAGTTGGTGGCTAAGAAACTCTCGTAGGGTGGGTAATCCCGCCCACCACGCCCCGCAGGGTGGGAAATTCTGCCCCCGGCACCTCCTGGCATAGACGATCCGCCCACAGCTTCGCGCCGCCGGGCGCAACCCCGCTCGCTCGTCTGTGCACCCGCGAGGGTGCAAAAGCGATTGACTTGCGACGCCGCGCGAACATTTATTTGCGCGCAAGAGTGATTTTTTTACCAGTACAAGAGCGCCCACATCCCCTCGTGCGGCGGCTAGCGTATCAAGGAGGGATTCCCATGACGGTTTTCGCTTTCGGGTCTGCCGCGCAGTTTTCTACCTCGACGGGTGAGTTTCTGAACCCCTATTTTACCGGCTTTCTGCTTGATGCCGACACCGACAGAACACTCGTGCATGACGACACGGTGCAGCTTGGCTTATCAACGTCCCTCACCCTGTTTCCCCTAACCTATGTCGGGTCCCAGTCTCTCGCCGGTGAGACAGTCGCCATCCTCAGCTTCGATACTGACCCCAACCGCTTCCTTGTCGTCAGTCAGACACCGGGCGTGGATTTCTCGGGCCAAACGCTCGCCGTTCCCTTGCCTGAAACTCCGATCACCTTCCCGACCCCCGCCGTAGGAACGGTACTCCCATATGAAACACTTATCGCCATCGATACCTCTGGCCCGCTAGCAGCGGCGCTCGTCGATGGCGGCGGCGGCACACCCGTGGTCATCAACGGCAGCTACTTCGGGCTGGCGACGTTACCTGCCCCGGGCATTATAACGGAGGCAGATGGTACGCTGGGTGCGTCCCAGGTCACCTGGGTTGAGGATCCGGCCGGCGATTTCGTGGCCTTCCAGGCGATCGGCACGGCCGAGATCGACGGCACCCTTTACCCGATCGTCACTGCCGGGTTGAACGCCCACGCCATCGCCGTACCATCCTCGGTCGACATCTCCGCGCTCAACATCGGCGATATGCCCATGACGTTCCTGAACGCGGACTACACGCTTCCGCCCATCGAACCCCTCGTGTTTGACGCGACCCATCTGTCGGAAATTGACACCTCAGGTGCGTCGCCCGAATTCGGCCCGGTGGTGACACTTGAGGCGACCGTCACCCTGTCGCCGAGCGACAACGAGTTCGACGTCGACGACACCTTCTCAACCGTCCCGTTCGGAACGCTCACCTATCAGGGCACCGTCACTGTCAACGGGTTAACCGGCCTCGCCTTCACCGACGGCACCGGAAGCACCGCGGTTCTGTTCCAGCAGGACCCCGGCGATCTGACCGGCGAGATACCCATCGTCGATCCTGTGCCCAGCACCGTCTGCTTTGGCGCCGGCACATTGATTGCCACGCTCGAGGGAGAGTTGAGCGTAGAGGCGTTGCGCATCGGCGACTTGATCCTGACCGCCGATGGCCGCGCCGTTCCCGTCAAATGGATCGGCCGCCAGACCATCGTGTCGCTTTTCGCAGGCGACCGCGCTCGGCCAGTCCGTGTCGCCGCCGGTGCGCTTGGCAATGCCTTGCCGCATACCGACCTCGTGCTGACCGCCGATCACGCGCTGATCCTCGAAGGGTTTGCAATCAACGCCGGTGCGCTGGTGAACGGCACCACGGTCACGCTTGATCCCGCGCCGGACCGCGCGACCTACTATCATGTCGAAACCGAAGAGCACGACGTCATCCTTGCCAATGGCGTTCCGGCTGAGACCTTCGTTGATTATGTGGGACGTACGGCCTTCGACAACTACGCGGAGTATGTTGATCTCTACGGGCAAGAGCGGGGCATCGCCGAGATGCCGCTGGCGCGTATCAGCAGCGCCCGACTGGTGCCACGCGCCCTTCGCGCAAGGCACTCTGACGTAAGAGTGGCCTGACCGGCGAGTTACATTTTTGCCTTAGGCGCAGGTCAGGCGCGTGTCCCTCGTGCATGGGTGATGCCGGATACCATCCGCACTCATGGGCCTTGAGATGTATCAGATCGGAACAGGTCGGCCTGCGATGCTGGCGCGCCCACCCGATCTGCGCCGCCAAGCTGGGGATTTGAGGCGGCGGGCGTGATCGCCCGCCACCGTTCTTTTGTCAGCTGAGCGCCGCGCAGAAATCTTGGATGCGCGTGCAAGCCTCGCGCAGGGTTTCATCCGCCGTGGCGTAGCTGATGCGGAAGCAAGGGCTGAGGCCGAAGGCCCCGCCGAACACCACCGCAACGCCCTTTTCCTCCAGAAGCGCCTTGGCGAAGGTCTCGTCATTGTCGATCAGCGTGCCTGCGGCGCTGGTCTTGCCGATCAGCCCGTTGATCGACGGATAGACGTAGAACGCGCCTTCCGGCACCGGGCAGGTCATGCCGGGGATCGCGTTGAGCATGCCCACCACCAGATCGCGGCGGCGTTTGAAGATCGCGTTGTTGGTGGCGATGTAATCCTGCGGGCCATTGAGCGCCTCGACCGCCGCCCATTGGCTGATGGTGCAAGGGTTGGAGGTTGATTGCGACTGCACCTTGCTCATGGCCTTGATCAGGTTCACCGGGCCCGCCGCATAGCCAATGCGCCAGCCGGTCATGGCGTGCGCTTTGGACACGCCGTTGCAGGTCAGCGTGCGGTCGTAAAGCCCGGGTTCCACCTGTGCGGGGGTGGCGAACTTGAAATCATCATAGGCCAGATGCTCATACATGTCGTCGGTCATCACCCAGACATGGGGATGGCGCATCAAGACATCGGTCAACGCCTTCAGCTCCTCGGCTGTGTAGCCAGCGCCGGTGGGGTTTGAGGGCGAGTTGAAGATGAACCACTTGGTTTGCGGCGTGATCGCGGCCTCGAGGTCGGCCGGCGTGATCTTATAGGCGTTCTGGCTTGGCCCTTCGACGAAGACCGGCGTGCCGCCCGCTAAAAGCACCATATCGGGATAGCTGACCCAATAGGGGGCGGGGATGATCACCTCTTCGCCGGGGTTCATC
>JAQCLA010000189.1 GCA_027592105.1 Pseudomonadota bacterium
CTTATCGACGACGATGGAATAGGTGTCGGCATATTCGATGCGGTGGACCACACCCATGCGGGTCAGAAACTCGGGCAGAACCGTCGCCGGAAAGCCGGGCTGGCCCTGATCGAGGTTGCAGGCCAATAGATCGACGGGCAAAAGCCCGCGCCATTGCAATTCGGTGAGCGCGGCCAACAGCGTGTAGCTGTCCTTGCCGCCCGACAGGCAGACAAGCCATTTCTGGCGCGGGGCGGTGGGGTTGCGGTCGACCATGCCGTAGCGGTCGATCGCCTCGCGGGTTTCGCGGATGATGCGTTTGCGCAGCTTGCGAAACTCGGTTGTTTTGGGTGCGCCATGAAACAGCGGGTGGATATCGTCCGCCTCGGGCAAACCATCGCTATCGATATCGTCGCGGTCGAGCATCACCATCTCCTGTCCTGCATGGCAGGGCTTAGGGCCGGGCCGGGGCCGCCGTCAAGCGCGGCTCAATCGGGGATGTTGTCGATCCCCGATCCACCCCAAGGGTGGCAGCGCGCGATACGGCGCGCGGCAAGCCAGCTTCCCTTGATCGCGCCATGCTTTTCCAGCGCTTCCATCGCATAGGCCGAGCAGGTCGGTTGATACCGACAGCCATGCCCGACCCAAGGGCTAAAGACCAAGCGGTAAAATCGCACCGGCAGCGAGACGAGATAGGCCATCGGGCTCATTTGTGTAGCTTTCGCAGGGCGCGGGCCAAATCGGCCTTCATCGCCTCAAACGGGTGATCTGCCGTCGCATCGGCCCGCCCGATCAGGACGTAATCCCAGCCAGCCTGCCCTTCGGTCGGAATGACGGCGCGTGCAATCTCGCGCAGGCGGCGCTTGGCGCGGTTGCGTGCAACCGCATTGCCGACTTTTTTGGAGCAGGTGAAACCGACGCGCACGGTGGTTTCGGCGGGTTCCGCCGGATCGCGCAGGCGCGCTTGCAACAAAAAGGCAGGCATCGGGGCGCGTTGGGCGCGGGCAGCGCGCAAGAAATCGGCACGCTTGCGCAAAACAGAAAAAGCCCCCGGCGGGCTTTCGCCCAGCGGAGGCGTCTCAGGGACCATCGGTCCGGCCTGTATCAGGCGCTCAGGCGCTTCCGACCGCGGGCGCGGCGGGCATTCAGCACCTTGCGGCCACCCTTGGTCGCCATACGCGCACGAAAACCGTGACGGTGCTTGCGCACCAGATTGGAAGGCTGAAAGGTCCGCTTCGACATTGTCTTCTCCGTGGTTCGATCGGGCCGGGTCGCGTGACGCACGCGCCGCTACGGTCCGAGGGAATCTCTGATAGAGCCCGGCAAATACGGAATGCTGGGCGGGCTGTCAACAAACAGCGCACCCCCAATGACGGTTTTTGCGCGCTTTTCGCAGACTTGGCCCGAGCAGGTCGGCTTTCGTGATGCTTCACCCAAAGTTACAACCGATCAACCTGCTGTGACACCCCTGTCGCACAATGGCCAAATGGCGCATCTATGGGCGGAACGCGCCACAGCCAAAAGTAGATGCACCGATGTTGGAATACGCCAAAACCCGCCTGCGCCGCCTATGGCCGCTGATCGTGGTCGGCTTGGCCGCAGCCCTTGGGTGGTGGTGGTTCGGTCATCTGTTGAGCTTCGAGGCACTGGCCACGAATCGCGAGGCGCTTTTGGCGCTGCGCGATTCCCATTACAGCGCGACCGTTTTTGGCTTCATCGTGACCTATGCGCTGATCGTGGCTTTGTCGTTGCCCGGCGCGAGTGTCGCCACCTTGGCGGGCGGGTTCTTGTTCGCCACCTTTCCCGGCACGATCTTCAACGTCTTGGGCGCGACATTGGGGGCAAGTGCCATCTTTCTTGTCGCGCGTTCCAGCATCGGTGCAAGCTTCGCGGCCCGCCTTGAGGGCGCCGAAGGCATGGTCAAACGCATCAAGGAGGGGATCGACGACAATCAGTGGTCGATGCTGTTTTTGATCCGGCTTGTGCCTGCCGTGCCTTTCGTCATCGCCAATCTGGTGCCCGCCTTTCTCGAGGTGCCACTGCACCGCTATGTGATTTCGACGTTCTTTGGGATCATGCCGGGGGCTTTGGTCTATACCTCGATCGGTGCGGGCCTGTCCGAGGTCTTTGCCCGTGGCGCGGCGCCTGATTTGGGTCTGTTGTTCACGCCGAGCATTCTTTTTCCGATCCTCGGTCTTTGCGCCTTGGCGTTGCTGCCGATCATCATCAAGGCGCTGCGTGGCGAAAGGGGGATCGGATGACCCATTTGAAAACGGATATCTGCGTGATCGGTGCGGGTGCAGCCGGACTTTCCGTGGCGGCGGGTGCGGTGCAGATGGGCGCGCAGGTCGTCTTGATCGAAGCAGGCGAGATGGGGGGCGATTGCCTGAATACGGGCTGTGTGCCCTCCAAGGCGCTGCTTGCCGCAGGTCACAAGGCCCATCACACGGCGCAGGCCGCATTCGGTGTCGCGGGGCATGATCCCGCGCCTGATTTCGCCGCAGCCAAAGACCATCTGCGCGCCGTGATCGACCGCATCGCGCCCGTCGATAGCCAAGAGCGGTTCGAGGGGTTGGGCGTTACGGTCATCCGCGCCCGCGCCCGCTTTGTCGCGCCCGATATGCTTGAGGCAGGCGGCCAGCGCATCACCGCGCGCCGTTTCGTCATCGCCACGGGCTCCCAGCCATTTGTGCCGCGGATCGCGGGTCTGGATGCTGTGGCCTATCACACCAATGAGACAATCTTCGATCTGCGCACGCGGCCCGCGCATCTGCTGATCATCGGCGGTGGCCCCATCGGGCTTGAGATGGCGCAGGCCCATCGCCGCTTGGGCAGCGAGGTGATGGTGCTGGAGGGTGCGCGCGCGCTGGGCCGCGATGACCCGGAAGCGGTCGCGCTGGTCTTGGCGCAGCTGCGCGCCGAAGGGATCACCATCATCGAAGATGCAGCGGTCGCTTCGGTCGCGGGCAAGGATGGTGCCATCACCGTGCAAACGGGTGACGGGGCCAGCGTCACCGGCACCCATCTTTTGGTCGCGGTCGGACGGCGGCCCGTGCTCGATGATCTGGGGCTTGATCAGGCGGCTGTCGCCCATAGCCCCAAGGGCATCGACGTCGATGCCGGGCTGCGCACATCCAACTCGCGCATCTATGCCATCGGCGATGTGACGGGTGGTGCGCAATTCACCCATGTGGCGGGCTATCATGCCGGTCTGATCTTGCGGCCCATGCTGTTTGGTCTGCGCGCGCGTGCACGCACCGATCATATTCCGCGCGTCACCTACACCGACCCCGAATTGGCCCAAGTCGGCCTGACCGAGGCGGAGGCGCGCAAGGCCCATGGTGCGCGCCTGAACGTGGTGCGCGCCGATTTCGCCCATAATGACCGCGCCATCGCCACCGGGCAGGCGCATGGTTTTGCCCAGGTCATGGTGGTGCGCGGCCGTCCGGTCGGGGCCACGATCGTGGGGCCGCAGGCGGGCGAATTGATCCAAATCTGGGCGCTTGCGATCGCCGCACGCCTCAAGATGTCGGCCATTGCTGGCATGATCTCGCCCTATCCGACACTGGGAGAGATTAACAAACGTGTCGCGGGCGCCTATTTTGCGCCTAGATTGTTTGAAAGCCGATGGGTCAAGCGGGTGGTGCGAATCGTGCAGCGCCTGCGCTGATCGTACAGGCGGACCGGGGTTGGCGTGGCGAATACACTTTCAGGGCGTTTTCTGATCCTTACGGTCATCTTCGTGATGTTGGCCGAGGTGTTCATCTTTGTGCCCTCGGTCGCGCGGTTTCGCGAGGAGTATCTCTTGGCGCGTCTTGAGCGCGCGCAGATCGCCTCGCTCGCCCTGCTTGCGACGGACGGGATGATCGACGAGGCCTTGGAGGTCGAGCTTTTGGAGAATGCCGAGGTGCTCAACGTCGTGCTCAGACGCGACGCGGTGCGCCAGCTGATCTTGTCGACCGACCAGATGCCGATGATCGCCCAAAGCTATGACATGCGCCATCCGGCCCCTTGGGTGCTGATGCGCGACGCGCTGGCCCGCATGGTCAACCCCGCCGATGAGGTGATCCGCGTGATCGGTGAGCCCGTGCGCGAAGCGGGGCTGTTGATCGAGATCACCATGCCGACCGCGCCGCTGCGTGCTGCGCTGATCGATTACGGGCTGCGCATCTTGGCGCTTTCGGCGGCCATCTCGATCTTTACGGCCGTGTTGTTGTTCATCGCGGTGCGTCAATTGATGGTCACGCCGATCAAGCGCTTGGTCACCTCCATGACCCGCTATGCCGAGGCGCCGGGCGATGCCGCGCGCATCATCCGCCCCGAGGGGCACGTGCTTGAGCTGCGCGATGCCGAGGAGGCATTGCACAAGCTGCAAACCGATCTGACAGGCGCATTGCGCCATCGGGAGCGGCTGGCGCAATTGGGCGAGGCGGTGGCCAAGATCAGCCATGACCTGCGCAACATGCTGTCTGTGGCCACGATGCTGGGCGACCGGCTTGAAGCCTCGCAAGACCCTGCCGTGCAGCGCATCGCGCCGCGCCTCGTCGCCTCGCTCGATCGGGCGATCAACCTGACCGAGGCGACGCTTGCCTTTGGGCGCGCCGAGGAACCGGCCCCCAAGCTGACGCGCGTATCGCTGCGCGGATTGGTCGAGGATGTGTTCGAGAACGAAAGGCTGGGCGATGACAGCGACAAGATCGCCTATAGCTGCGATATCGCGCCTGCGCTTGCACTGCGCGCCGATCCCGAACAGCTCTACCGCGTCTTGGCCAATCTGGTGCGCAATGCGCGGCTGGCGATCGCGGCCAAGGGTGGGGATGGGCGCATTCATATCGCAGGCCGCGATAGCGATGATGGCTGGGAGATCGAGGTGTCAGACACCGGCCCCGGCCTGCCGCAAAAGGCGCTGGACCATTTGTTCAAACCCTTTCATGGCGGTGTGCGCAAAGGCGGCTCTGGCCTTGGGCTGGCGATCTGCGCCGAGTTGATCAAGGGGCATGGCGGGCAGCTTGAGCTGATCCGTACCGGCCCCGAGGGGACAGTGTTTCGCATTTGCATTCCCGTAGGTTTAGCGGCCTGACCCCGCCCGGTTTTCCGCTTGCAACGCTGCGAGCCCGCGTTTAAACCCCGCCCTCACGGACTGGTAGCTCAGTTGGATAGAGTACTTGACTACGAATCAAGGGGTCGGG
>JAQCLA010000190.1 GCA_027592105.1 Pseudomonadota bacterium
ATCAAGGATCGCCACTGTGCCATCCTTGCCCGGCCCTTCTTCGTCGCCGGTGATCGCGATCACCACGGCGCCCTTGGGCGGTGTCTGGGTCACGAAATCGACGGCCGCCGTGACAAAGGCCGCGACGCCCGATTTCATATCGGTCGCACCGCGCCCATAAAGCCAGCCATCCTCTTGATGGCCGGAAAAGGGTGGATGGGTCCATGCAGCCGCGTCGCCAATAGGCACGACATCGGTATGGCCGTTAAAGCCAAAACTGCGCGGCGCCGCCTTGTCGCCCCAGCGCGCGAATAGGTTGGGTGTGCCGTTGCGATCGACGCGCCAGCACGCAAATCCTGCCGCGCCGAGCATCTGTTCCAAAAGCAAAAGCGCGCCGCCTTCTTCGGGTGTGACCGAGGGGCAGCGGACAAGGGCAGCGGTCAGATCAACAGGATCGATGGGCATGGGCGCGGCTCCGTCTGGGGCATGACCTCTTGCGTAACGCTGTGACCCTGAAGGCACAACAGGCTGTTGCAGTCGGGCAGGGGTGAAGATGCACTTCAACTTTAGTTAGTAAGTTGTTAACTTTAGATACAAAGAAAAGTGAAGGCCGAGGCAGGCAGCGGCGCAAGACCGCAACGAGCAGTAAGCGTAAAAGGTTCCGGGCCGCGTGTGTATTGGCCCGCCATGAAGCTCTGTGAGCAGACCAGCCGAAGGCCCGCAAGACCGAGGCAGGCAAGGCATGGCGACGGGGCAAGAGCTACCGATCAATACAGGTGCGACCGCGCTACAGATGGCGCAGACCATCTTTGGCGATGGCGTCACGGTCGTTGGCGCAACCTATTCCGGTGATAGCGTTTCATCGGGCATCTACACCAATGGCGATACGGTATCGCCCGATGTGACCCCCGGCGACACGGGCGTGATCTTGACGACAGGTCATGTGCGAAACTTCACCCAGCCCGATGGCGATCCGAACCGCAGCGGCGCATCGTCCTATAACTCGACGGGGCAGAACGGGAATCCACTGTTCAACGCGCTTGCCGGGGCCAGCACCTTCGACGCGGCCATCTTGACGACGCAATTCATTCCGACGACCGAATTCTTATCGATGCAATTCACCTTTTCGTCGGAGGAGTATCCGGAATTCACCGGCTCGATCTACAACGATGCGGTGGGGATCTGGATCAACGGGCAATTGGTGACTTCGCCCATCGTGAACGTCGCCCAGATCAACTCGATCAACCAAAGCCAGAACGAGACCTTGTTCGTCGATAACACCGGCGATCTCCATAACACCGAGATGGACGGGTTCACCGTGACGCTTTCGGTGCTGATCCCGGTCAATATCGGGCAGGTCAACACATTGATCGTGGGGATCGCCGATGTCGGCGACTCAAGCTATGACAGCACCTTGTTGATCGCCGGAAATTCGGTTCAAGGGGCATTTATCGCCCAAGACGACACCATCACGCTGAACGAATTGCAGGTCGGCGTTCTGGATGTCCTCGCCAATGACGGAAATGGCGTCGGTGTTTCGATCATCACCCATATCAACGGCATCGCCGTGAATGCGGGTGATACCGTGACCTTGTCGAACGGGCATCAGATCACCTTGTTGGCCAATGGCCAGCTCCAGATTACGCCCCCCGCAGGCTTGACGGGTCTGACCGATCCGGTGGTCGTCAATTTCTCCTACACCGCTGAAAACCAAGACGGGATCAGCGATAGCGCCTTTGTCAGCGTGACGACCGTGCCGTGTTTCACGGCAGGCACGCTGATCCGCACGGCGCGCGGCGAGGTCGCCGTAGAGGAATTGGCGATCGGCGACATGGTCGAGACACGCGATCGCGGGCTAAGGCCGCTGCGCTGGATCGGTCAGCGGACTGTCGCCGCGCAGGGCCGATTTGCGCCTGTCGTCATCGAAGCTGGCACCTTTGGCCAACATCGGCGTCTGGTCGTCTCGCCACAGCACCGGGTGTTGTTGACCCATTGGATGGCCGAGTTGATGTTCGGCGAGGATGAAGTGTTGGTCGCAGCCAAAGATCTGGTGAACGACTGCTCTGTTCGCATCTTGGAAGGCGGCGAGGTGACCTATGTGCATCTGCTTTTCGACGCGCATGAGATCATCTTTGCCGAGGGTCTTGCGACCGAAAGCTTCCTACCCGGCCCGATGGTGTTGAACGATCTCGAGGCGGCGGTGCGCGAAGAGGTGCTGACCCTGTTTCCGGCAATCGACCCGCTGACACATGATGGATATGGACCTGCGGCGCGCGCATCGCTCAGATCCTTCGAGGCGCAGATCTTGCGCGGCGCGGTCGCGTGAACGCGCTGATCCCCCAACACGATCTTGCCATGCGGGCGCCATTGGGCCCGATGGATCAATGGGTGGCTATTTGGGATGCGGGGCAAGCGCGTATGTCTGCGCCGCGTTTTCCCAACAACGATCCGCAGCTAGCACTCTCGCTTTTGCTGGAATTCTGCATGCCGCAGGTTTTGGGGAAAACGCCCTTGCGGCTCTGGCAGGGCGCGGCCGATACGCGGCAAGCGATCGCGCTCTATGCGCAGCGTGATGGCGCTTTGCGCCTTGTCCATGATGCGGTGGATATCAGCACCGATCCGGGTTTTGCCCGCCCCGGCGAGATCATCGGTCTACGCTACCTTTGCTGCGCGCGCGGGCGCGGTGATATCTTGGAACTGATCAATCATGGGCGCGGGCACCGGATGCGGCGCCGTTTGGGTGTCGCGCATGCCGCAAGACTGCAAGAAGCATTGCCACGCCATGGTGGGTTCTTGGAGGTCTGCCATGTCGCGGCGATCGCTGATTTTCATGTCACGTCGACAGAGCTGCCAGCCTTAGGGGCGGGTGCGCTTGTGCAAACCACCGCGGGGCCGATCGCGGTTGAGGCGTTGCGCCCCGATATGGCGCTGGTTCTCACCGATGGGCAGATCATGGCGCTACGCTGGATCGCGCGACGCCCACGACTATGCCTTGGCCGGTTGGCACCGATCCGATTGCGTGCACCCTATTTCGGCCTGATGCAAGATATCATCACCACGCCCGAGACCAGGGTCATGCGTGCCGGTGCAGCGGTGGAGTATCTTTTCGGCTATGAACGCGTCTTGATCCGTGCGGGTGATATGACATCCAGCCCCGGCGCGTTGCGTGACCGCCGCATGGCCGTGCGTGACATGTTTCACCTTATGCTCGATGACCACGCCTGTGTGGCGATCGACCGGTGCGGCGTGGAAACCGCGCTGCTTTCGGATGTGGTCGCCGCCGAAGATAGTGGCGGGCAGCGCAATCTGAGCCAGACCGACCGCACCCCTTGTTTTCCGGTCCTTGACCGGGCAGCGGCGCAAGCCTTGATCGCGGCCTCGGCGCGGGCCGGCGGGCGCTGAGCGGACTTGATCAGTCGTAGAATGGCGTCAACTGCGCCACGATCACCGCGTTTTCTGCGGCGGCGCGCTGCATCAGCGCCACCTCGTCATCGGCAATCTCTTCACCGGCCTCAACGCGTTCTTCGCGTGTGCCATGACCGGTCACATCAAGCGGCGCCATATCCGCTTGCTTCAAGATCGCGACTGTTTCGCGCACGGCCTCGGCCTCATCAACGCCCGAGGCATAACACAAGAGGGCAGCCCCCGTCGCTTTGTCGGGCAGCCCATCGCCTGCCTTGCGGCCCACTTCGACCACGAGGGTATAGACATGTTGGGTGCGGCGCGGTTTCGGATCATCGGTCATGGCATGGATCTGCGCCGGAATGGCGCGCTGGTCAATCCCGGTTGACGCTCAGCCCATCACGCAAGAGATTGACCATGTAAATTGTAGGTGCTTGGCCATGATCCGCCGCTTCACTGCGTCCAAAGGTGATGTCTTGTTCCAACCGGGTGCGGCCTGCCCCGGTTTTTTGATTGTCGAAGCAGGGGTCATCCGGGTCAGCCTGACCGCTGCGAATGGGCGCGAGGTGGTGCTATACCGCGTCAGCGCCGGCACGGTTTGCCTGCAGACATTCGGGTGTTTGATCGACGGCGATCATTACAGCGCCGAAGGTGTGGTCGAGGCTGATGTGACCGGGCGCATGATTCCCGCCCAGTCGTTTCACGATGCCTTGGCCGATGATCCCGCTTTTCGCAAACAGGTGTTCAACGGGGTGGCCCAGCGATTCGCCGAGTATCAGCGGGTGGTGGAGGAGGTAGCGTTGCTTGGCTTTGACGAAAGACTGGCGCGCGTGCTTTTTCGCCTCTGCGATGGGCAAGGTTTCGTCGCTTTCACCCATGTGGCCCTTGCTGCCGAAACAGCATCGGGACGCGCTTTCGTCAGCCGAAGGCTTGCGGCACTCGCGCGGGCGGGCCTTGTCGCGCAGCGAAAGGGCGGTGTGCAGATCCTTGATCATGCCGCCTTGGAACGGATTGCCGCAGTTGACCGGTGACAGTGTCACCGTGGCCCAAGGGGGTTATGGGCTAGGCTCTGTGCATGATCCAACCAGAAAGGAATCATCCCATGTCCCGCAACGAAGGCAATATCGACCGCGCCTTGCGCATTATCGCCGGTCTGGCACTGCTTGCATTGGTATTCGTCGGCCCGCAAACCCCGTGGGGGTGGATCGGCATCGTCCCGCTTGTCACGGGCCTTGTGGGCTTTTGCCCGCTTTATCGGCTGCTCGGCATCAATACCTGCGCCCTCAAATCCTGAGAAGGGCTTGTTGAAGCGCGGGTTGGGCCGGGATCACTTGGCAAAGGGTGTCTCGGCCCCCCAAAGGGCGCGTAACCTGTCATCGCGGCCGCAGGCATCGCGATACATCGTATAGGCGACCGATTTCCGGCGCGGCCCGAAGCGCGTCAGGATCACGTCGTTCGAAAGATAGTAATCCTGATGATAGGCATCAGCCGGGTAGAACGGTGCCGCATCGCGAAGGGCGGTGACAACGGGCCTGCCCAAGGTGGCCGCTGCCGCGTCGAGAGCGGCGCGCGCGGCACGGCGCTCGGTCGCGTTTTGCACGAAAATGGCGCTGGCATAGCTTGGGCCGCGATCGCAGAATTGCCCCTGCACGTCGGTCGGGTCGATTGCGCGCAAAAACAGGTGCAAAAGCCGGTCATAGGGCAAGATCTCGGCATCATAGGTGATCTCGACCACCTCGAGATGGCCGG
>JAQCLA010000191.1 GCA_027592105.1 Pseudomonadota bacterium
GGTCGACGTTGTTGGTCCCCCAGACGGCCGCGAATTTGCGGAACAGATAGGCGCCCTCGTTCGAGAACTTGGCCGATCCCAACAGATAAACGGAATCTGCGCCCGAACGGCCACGGATCTCGGTCATCTTGTCGGTGATCTCGGTCAGGGCCTGATCCCAGCTGATGCGCTGCCACTCGCCGCCGACCTTCTTCATCGGGTATTTGACCCGGCGGTCGCCATGCACCAGCTCGCGCACCGATGCGCCCTTGGCGCAATGCGTGCCGCGGTTGATCGGGCTGCTGTAGGCGGGCTCTTGACCAACCCAGACGCCGTTTTGCACTTCGGCCTTGACCGTACAACCCACCGAGCAATGGGTGCAGATGTTGGTCCGAATCTCAATCGGCTGCGTCATGTCGGTGAAACCGGCGGCCTCGACCCGGCGGGTCATGCCCGCGCCGAGCGTGCCGAGTGCGGCCAAGCCACCGACGGTCAGACCCGACGCACGCAGAAAGCT
This sequence comes from Pseudomonadota bacterium, assembly GCA_027592105.1. Taxonomy (GTDB): domain Bacteria; phylum Pseudomonadota; class Alphaproteobacteria; order Rhodobacterales; family Rhodobacteraceae; genus Roseicyclus. Next base: position 497 of record JAQCLA010000191.1, read on the forward strand.
GCGACGGTCAATGGGGCGGGCCGATACGGCTGCCGCCATCTGTGACAAGCGCCCGGTCGAGGCGGTGTCACCATTTCTGCGCTTTACGAGCATCAGTTGGTCCCCCGAGGATAATAGCGGTTGGTCCGGTAATAGGTTTCGACATGGTCGGTCGCCTGATAGCGCGCGCGCGTCCGCTCGTCGCCCGTCTGCTGTGCAAAGGCGGGGCGTGCGCTACCCGAACCGAGGGCGACAGTTGCCGCAGCGCCGACAGATGCCGTGCCAAGAAATGCACGGCGACTGATCGGTGTCGATTTTTCCTTAGTCATGTCGTTTCCCTTTCATGCAACGGAGCGGCGCTTGACCTGTCCGACCCGCATTCGGTTCCCTAAGCGGCGAGCGAAAACGCGCGCGCCTCGATATCCACAAGCAAACGGCCGATTTCGGCGACCGGTCGATAAAAAGAAGCACTCGGCGCAATCGCCAGATCATCAAAGAACTGCGCGGCCCAAGGCACGATGTGACGCGCGAAGAAGTCAGCTTCTATACCCGCGTCGACCGCAAGCGCGCCCGATGCCAGATCGGCCATGACTTCAAACAACAGCGCGATGTGATCTTCGGGCTCAAAACGGCCTTCGATGCGCGCCACCCCAAGCCGGGTGAGGTCGCCGCGCAGCTCGGCCAATGGCCGCTCGTTCAGAAAACCTGTCTGGTAGAAGCTCGCGTAAGGCAAGAGCTCGCCCCGCCCGACCCCGATGAACAAATCGAAAAATTCCCGCTCGACGGTTGCCGCCTGCGTGCTGCGCGCGATCTCAGAGAGCGCCGTAATCGCTTGCCCCAAAGGGGTCTGGTCGCCGGTAAGCGCGGCGATACCATCAATCATATCCTGATTGGGCGCAGCAGAAAGAAGCGCAGCCACGAAGCGATACATCTCGCTTCGCGCTTGATTCTCAGCGTCCCTGGCGGGCCGGTTTCCCGGCTGGCTGGCAGGCATATTCTTATAAATCTCCCTACATGCCACCTGTGTATACAGCAGCATGCCTCTGTGTTGATTGCACCTGAAATGGGTCCAAGACGCAAGAGAAATTTGTCATTTCCCTGCAGCATTTTCCGAAGCTCCGAAAAGCACGATTATTCAATCAGGCCAAAATGATCGGAAAGCTTTTTTGTCAACAAACACTTAACCCGGAAGGGCCGAACCATGTCGTCGCCTTGGCGCGGTATCGGGCGCGGGGCTTGGGTCATCTGGGGCGGTTTGCGCAATCTCGTGCGCCGCGGCTGCGTCAGCCTCGCTTGCTGGGGAAGCCTGCTCTTCCGCATCAGGGGGGGCAGAGGTGACTTGCGGTGTCGCGCTGTCCTTTTGCGGCGCGGTTTCATCCGCGTCATCATCTTGCGGCTTGAACAACTGCTTGAGCATCTTGGCGGCATTCTCGGGGGACGGGCCGATACCATCCCCCGGCACGCCGCCCGGCGTATTCCAATCCCATGCATAATCCACGGCCGGATCGCTGTAATCGCGAATGCCGGGTGTCAGCATCCACATCCGACGCATCGCGGCATTGCGCAGCTGGCGCGGCACACCTGCGCGCAGAAAGGTGCGGATATCGCTGCCTTCGGTCAGATCCTCGATCCGTGGCAGCGCGTCCAATTCCTCTTGGCTCAGCAGCTCGGGCTCAGGCGCGGGGGCCGGCTCGGCGCTGGTTTCAACAGGGGGTTCGGGCGTGACCTCCGGCTCGGGCTGTGATTTCGCCGCGTTGCGTTTGGCGCGGGACCAGCGACCCAGAAAACCCTCCGATGTCTCGTCGCTCATGGGTCCGATCTCCGGCCTTTGCGGGTTTCCCATTTATCTTCGGGTTGCAAGATGCGGGGCGCGCGCGACGACATCGCGTTGGGGTCAACGGATTGGCGTTGGCGTTTCTTGAAAGGCATTTCAAAGAAATGTGCCCGCGCGAAAGCCGCGACAGAGCGCGCAATCGGCTCGGGCATCGGGACTGCATCCACGATCAATTCAGGGTCCGAGGCTAAGCCTTCGCCCTCATAGGGGTCGACCGTGACGGCGATAACCTCGGCGCGGGCGGGATCGGTCCCGCGCAGCGCCACCCAAACCGAGGGCCGCCCCGAGTTGAGATTGTCTTGATGGTGACTGGCATCGCCAGACCATAAAACCAAATCACGACCGCCGAGATACCATGTCTCTACCCCGTCCTCGCTGGACAATCGTGTTCCCGGCGCTGCCGCCGGTTCAGCAGGCAGCACCATCAGCGGGCGCAATTCACCACTGCTCCAGCGTGTGACCGGCGGGCGAAGCTGGGCCAAAACACCGAGGCGAAGAATTTCTTTGGGCATGCGTCGTCCCTTTCAGTGCAACTCCGGCGTTGCCAGCGGCAACCCCGCCAGCAAATTCTGCGGCTTCATCCGCACGGCCCCGTCGGACCCGAGGCCAAGCAACAGCCAAACGGACTGGCCTGCCAGCTGTGGGCGGACGGCGGCGGGGTCAGCGAAATCGAGGCGGAAAACCCCGATCAATGTCGCCGGTGCCGCCTGACCGCGCCAAAGCGCGTTGCCGATCGCGGTGCCACTCTGATCAAGCCCGACATACCAGCGCATGTCCACATCCTCAACTTTCGTATGGGGCGTGACCGTCACCGCGGCCCCGGTCATGTGACGGATAAAGGCTGCCAGCGCCTCGGCCATGCCACGCCGCGCCTCGGGATCGCCGCCGAAGTTGTAGATCATCGTATGAGCATCCGAGCGCGACCAATAGGTCCACTCGTTGCCGCCACCCAGCACATCGAGGCTGTCAACCCCGCCTGAAAACATCGCCATGAGGGGCGAGGCATGCATGTCGGATTCGTAGAGCGTGACCAACTCCTCATCGGCCAAAAGCACGACCCCATCTTTGACATGGGCGCGCTGGGGGCGAAACAGGCATTCGGCGGCGCGCAAGACCTGAGGGTCGTCGCAGCCATCCAGCGCGTTGCGCAAGATCAGCTGCACCAGTTGCGACAGAAACACGACCGGCAGGCGCAGCCCCTCGCGCATGATAGCGGCATAGCCATCCTCGATGGTCCCGGCGCGGTCCAAGCGGTCGCGCAAGGTGAGGAAGAACGCCCAATTCTCCCGCGCATCAGGATCGGCGATTGCGGCCAATTCCAGCGGTGGCACCGGGCTGCGTGGCTGGGCCATGAGGCGCGCATGCACCGCGCGTTCGGTGGCGCAGGCCTCGGGCGGGGGGACAATCTCGGGGCGGGCCAGCCATGCCAGCAACAATTCATCCGTCACCAGCATGCGCCCAGCGCGATCCAGCCGCGCAAGGTGATGGCCCGAGGCAACCCAAAATTCCGGCATCAGTCCTGACCTCGCAATTGAAACAGATCAACGTGATCTTCCACCTCTTCCTCGAAGAACTGGAAGGCCCTGTCATGGCCCATCAGATGGGTGGCGGAAAAGGCGGTCTCATCACGCGGGCGCAGCGTGCGGAACTGCTCGCGGATATCGCCATCATCGCCCCGCTTGCGATGCAGCGCAATCAGCGTGCCGATCCCGTGTTCGGCGCAAAGGCTTTCAGCCAGCGCCACCTCCTGTTCCGCCGCAGGGCGGGCGATGTCGATAGAGGGCGCGCCCAAATGCGCCACGAACTGGCCCGCCAAGGTCTCGACCATGCTGGCGCGCTCATCGGGACGCGCTTCTTGCACGGTGACGAGCGTGGAATGGCCAAAGCTGTCCACACCCAAAAACCCCGAGCGAAAGGCGATAGCCTCTTTGCGCGACAGGCTGTGAGCGGGCCTATCCCAGAACAAAAATGTCCCCGGAACGGCCCATTCCCCCGGTTCGGCGGCGGTCGCGAAAATATGCTTGTCCGACGGGTCAAGCCGGATCGTGCGCGGCAGCCGTGTCACAGCTTTGGACCCTTCTCGTCGCGCCAAACCTGCGTTGCGATTGCCTCGCGGATCGGCGGAAAGCTTTTGCTGCCACCTGCGGGCTTGATCTCGATCATCCGGTCGCCGTCGATCCGGCGCACCCCGCGCAAAAGCGGCGGATCGACCCGCATCAGGTAGCGGTTCGACACGGCCGCAAAGCCCTCATGCGCCCAGCGATCGAAATACAGCATCAGATAGGAGGCAAAGGTCGACAAGATGTCTTCGGCCGCGTCAAAGGCTTCCTCCTTCAACGAGGTCGAATCGGGATATGCCCCCCCTTCCGCGATCTGGTCGCGGTCGGCGATCAACTCGGCGGCAAAGACCATCCAATCGGGCACGCCATCCTCGGCGGTGCCGGGTGCGATGGCAAAGCGCCCGCCCCCAATGCGCGCGGCGTCATAGGTGACTTGATCGGGCCAAATCAGTCGCACAGGCCGTTCCGGCGGGCAATGTGCGGCAAGCGCGTCGCCAAGGGCTGTCATGCCAAGCAAAAAGGCCAGCTGTGCCTCGCTCAGGGGCTGCTCAGGCTCAAAAACAACCGCAAACGCCAACAGACCGGGGGACTGATGCACCACCAGCGTTCCCGCCCCTTCGCTGGGCGCCAAAGCGACCGCCGCGGCAAGCACATCGCGCTGTGTCGTGCGATGCAATGTGAACGGGGGCGGCAGATGTACCCGCGATGCCTCAAATTCTTCCGCTATCTGATGCGACATTC
>JAQCLA010000192.1 GCA_027592105.1 Pseudomonadota bacterium
CTCCTTCAGTCGATGCCGGCAGCCTACCAGATAACGCCAAAAGCGGCAGGTTTTTCAGACGTTCCTTAAAGATATTTACCCGCCCCTCGCTATTGATGATCTTAAGACGTTTAAATCATTTCTTCTTGAAGATTCGAACGAACAGAAATGCTATCCCCAAAATAATTGTAAAATACGTTAGTCCAGAACATACCCATTTAGTCATGACAAAATATGAGGAGAGTTTCGCTATGTATGGAGTGATGGTTCCATTGATTAAATACTGCTCAACCAAATATCCTATGGAATAGTTCTCCAGCCAATCAAATATGACTTGAAGAAAAGGAATTAGGTTTGCGATACCAACTTTCCTTGCAGATGCGTTAAGCAACACAGACAACCAAACTGTATACATGACACCATAAATAAGAGCAAATATAGTGTCCCAAATCAGATTGAAATTTATGTAAGCAGAAAGCATCTTTTCGGTGCGTAATTGAAAAAATATAAAAATGTCAGATTCTGAAAATCCAAACGTCATTCCAAGAGATTTTATAGTGCTGTTTGGTATTTCGAAGCCATTCGCTTGGCGGGTCATGACCAAGACTAAGTAGGCGCAAAAGATTGCCGTGCAAAGGATTGCCACCTTTAAATTCGACTTCTCATAGAAAAACTGTGAAATGCGTTTCAAGGTGTTAAGCCTCTTGACTTGGTGCATTCCCTCACTCCCCAAAGCTTTGTAGATTCCGTGCCATCTCCTTCGACAATGGCAGGAACCGTGCGTAGAAGCGCTCGATCTGATCGACCGAGGTCCCAGCATTCTTGGCAAGGTTGAAGATGTTCACCTTTCCCTCGCTGTTGATGATCCTCATACAGATCGCCGTATGGCGCAAGGAATAGAGCGTATGCGCCTTGCCCGTGGGCGTATCCACCTCGATGCCACCATGCCTCAAGACCTCCATGAACAACCTTTGCAGCATTGAAGAGGCGGTCGTGCGGTTCTGATACTGCGGATAGAAGATGTAGTCCTCTGGTTTTGCGTCAGGATACCGTTTCAAGATCCGCTCATAGACCGACACAGCCGCTTCCATAGTGTTGGCGGCTCGGTAGCCCGTCTTTCCATCTCGAACCGTCACGATCAGACGTCTTGGGTCTTTGGCAATGGTCACATCGCTGTGCTTGATGGCGTAGAGCTCTGACGAGATGGGGCGCACGAATGAATGGGTGAGAAACAGGATGAGGTCATACAGTTCCTCGGTGACCACCAGCCCACGGACGGTTAGCCGCTGAGCGATCATCTCTCGCACTGTGCGGAGCAGTTTCTGGTAATTGTCGTCGTTCTTCGAGACTAGTGGATGAAACCGAAAGAAGGGACGGGGATTGTCCTTCAGCTTCGTCCGGGGCGTCTGAGGCACGATGTCGATGGCACCCTCATCCCGTGCGATCTTCATCACGTTGCGGAATGCCGCCATCAGCGTGTTCCTGGTGGACGGTGCAAGATCAGGTCGCCGCTTGGTCAGGTCAGCCAGATACTCCTGATAGGTGTTGGTTCGTATCTGCCTGACATCCTTATCCCCGAAGAATCGCAGCAGCCCCCAATCCTCGTTCTGGACCGCCCAATGTAGCGCCTTCATGTATCCATGGCTGCGCTCACCCGTTTGATGCTGCAGGGATGAGCGATGCAGGAGCTTGAGGGCGAAGTACCTGAAGGTGAATTCCTTCTCGACGGGCTTCTCAGCCTTGAGAAGGGATAGCGCCAGTTCCTGCGCCACCTCACGGGCACGGATGAGGGTGTCTTCGGCAGTCGACTTGACCAGATACTTCTTGCGCTTTTTGTCCCAGACCCGAACATACCACATGGACGAGTTGGCGACCCGATAGAGGGATAACCCCTTGTAAAGACGGATAGCCGAGGGTGCCTTGGTCATGTGATGAGCCCCAGAAACTCAAAGTTATAAACACGACTTATAAACCACCTCTTAACCTATTGAAACTAATAAGTCGCAAGATACCTTTTAATCAATTGGTCACAGGTTCGAATCCTGTCGGGCTCACCAGTTTTCCCCATGATTTATGGTCAGAATCGCATGCCAGCATCGACGATCTGGCTGACGATCTCGGTCCGGCTGCGCAGCTGGTTGGGTTGCAGATGCGCGTAGCGCTGCGTCATCGCCGATGACGAATGGCCAAGCAACTCCTGCACCTCGTAAAGGCTAACGCCATTATTGATCAGCAAGCTGGCATAGGTATGACGCAAATCGTGGATGCGCACCTCGGGGAGGCCCGCCGCATCGCGGGCTTTGAAATAGGCGATATGGAACCCGTTGTAACCGGTGCCGGTGCGCGGGTTAATGAAGATGTAATGCTCCGGCCCCACGGGCTGGCCCAGCTCGCGGGTGCGCGCCTTGGTGTATTCCAACACTGCGATCGCCGCCGCACTCAGCATGATCCGGCGCGAGCGGCCATTCTTGGAAATCGGCACCCGCCAATGCCCCGCCACCAGATCCATGTCGCACCATTTGGCGGTGCGCGCCTCGCTTTTGCGCGCCCCCGTCAGCAATAAGAAGCGGATGAACAGCGCAAGGTAGGGGTGGTTGATCCGGTCGCATTCGCGCAAGAGCCGCCCAATCTCGGCCTGTGAGAGAAAACGTTGCCGGTAATCGCCCGTGGGCAGCTTGCGCAGGTAGGGGGGCGCAGTGGCCCCTTCGGGCAGCGCGCCCCAATCGCGCACGGTGCGGAACAGGCGGTTCACCAGAAAGATATGCTTGTTGATCGTGGTGTTCTTCAGCCCCGTCTGCACCTGACGGCGCAGCCATGCGTTGACGGAAAGCGGCGTCAGATCTGTCCAGCTCAAGGGGCCAAGCGTGTCGCGCAGATGCTTGTCATAGGTCAGCAATGTGTGCCGATGCCCCCGCGTCGTGGCAGAGACGTGGGGGTAATAATGTTCGTCGAAAAACGCGTTCAACGTCGGGGCCGCCTCGCAAAAGGCGAAGCCGCGAATCACGCTGTCATGCGTTGGTTCAGACATATCCACGGCGCACCCCTTTTCGCGTATCGCGCGTCATTCTGTTTTCTTCCGGCTTCTGCTCCGCCATTTTTCGGCCCCCCGAAGCGGTGGATAAAAACCCACGAGCCATTGCAATCGGCTCGAAGAGCAGCAGCGGGCGTTGCAGCGCATTTCGAACGACCGATTCCCTATCGTGCATATTTAATACAACGAAAGAGCAAATATAAAAACATTCGCGCAAATATTCGCAATAGTATGAAATGCGCATGCTATTGGGGTGGAATTGAGAAGCAGTATCTTCGCTACTACTGCCCTGGTGGCCACGGCGGGTATCGCTGCCGCTGATGTAACCTTGGGCGGCGGTGCGGTTGCCGGCCTCAAGTCCACGGGCGCAGGCGACGCATTCTTGCACTATGAAATCGACATCGAGATCAAGGCAGCCGGTGAAACCGACAGCGGCCTGAGCTTCGGCGCGTCGCTCGACATCGACGAAGGCGCGACCGCTGGCCGCGACCCCGAAATCTTCGTCTCGGGTGCTTTCGGCACCGTGACCTTGGGTGAAGTTGACATCGCGACCGACGGTCTGGGCCTGCCCGACCTCGGCTTTGACGGCATCGGCATGGATGACGACGTCGAAGCACTGCGCAATGCAGGCGCGGCTGACGTGACCTACGCCCACAGCATCGCTGGCATCTCCCTGACGCTGAGCTATGGCGTTGGTGGCACCACCGTCGTCGACGCCAACGAAGGCGATTTCGGTATCCTGCTCGGCTACAAGTTCGACGCGTTCAGCATCGAAGCTGGCGTTGCGCGTGACGATGCGACCGGCAACCGCGGCATGGGTGTCGAGCTTGGCTATTCGGCCAACGGCATCAGTGCAAGCGCACTGTGGGCACAGCAAGACCCCGCTGCTGGCGCTGAAACCTCGGGCTATGGCCTGAACATCGGCTACACCATCGACGCCCTCACCGTCAGCGCAAGCAACGGCGACACCGATGTGGCTGGCGATGCAGAAGACTACGGCATCGGCTTCAGCTACAACCTCGGTGGCGGTCTGCGCGTTGTTGGCGCTGTCGGCAGCGTCGACAATGCTGACGTGTGGGATCTTGGTCTGACCATGTCCTTCTGATCCAACCGGATCGCACTTTCGGAAAGAGCGGGCCTTGCGCCCGCTCTTTTCTTTTGGCCTAAGGTGTCCCCATGGGACTGACAGATATTCAAAGCCGTATCGAAACTGCCGCCACCGCCGCTGGACGCAAGCCCGAGGATGTGACGCTGATCGCCGTGTCAAAGGTGCAGCCACCCGAACGGGTCGCGGCCGTGCTGGACGCCGGACAGCGTGTTTTCGGCGAGAATCGCGTGCAGGAGGCAGCGGGCCGCTGGCCCGATTTCCAAGCGCGCTTTTCCGGCATCAAGCTGCATCTGATCGGGCCGTTGCAGACCAACAAGGCTCGCCAAGCGGTCGAGATGTTCGATGTGATCCACACGCTCGACCGGCCCAAGTTGGCCGAGACATTGGCCCGTCTGGCTGATGAGCGTGGAAGCTGCCCCGATCTTTTCGTGCAGATCAACACCGGGGCCGAGGCGCAAAAGGCCGGTGTTCTGCCGGAAGACGCCGATGGGTTCATCGCGCAGGTGCGTGCGCTGGGCCTGCCGCTTGTGGGGGTGATGTGCATCCCCCCGGTCGAGGACGCGCCAAGCCTGCATTTCGCGCATTTGGCCAAGATCGCCGCGCGCAACGGGCTGACTGGGCTGTCGATGGGCATGTCGGCCGATTTCGAAAGCGCCATCGCGCTGGGCGCGACCCATGTGCGCGTGGGTTCTGCGATTTTCGGCGAACGGGCTTACGATTGACGCTCAGCGCGCGGCCAAACCTTCTGGCACGACAAGCCGCGTCTGAAATCCGATCCGCGCCACGATCCAGCGCAGATCCTCGGGATGCAGCGCGATACAGCCCGCCGTCGGATGCCCCGGCCCGCGCCACGCGTGGATAAAGATCGCCGAGCCTGCGTTATGCAGCGCGCATGGCCAGTTCCAATCCGTGATCAAAACGATGTCGTAAAGCGGATCGGCGCGGCGCAAGACCTCGTGGCT
>JAQCLA010000193.1 GCA_027592105.1 Pseudomonadota bacterium
CTCTTCGCGGGCGGCAAAGAACATCCCCCGTGTCGATTGGGCCATCTGCGTATCACTTGGGCTGATGATGCTGAGCGAGGCCGCCATCGCCCGCACCTCGGCCAGCATGTCGGGCGTGATAAAGAGCGGGTCAGGGCCAAGTGTGCCGGGTTGCACGGGATCATCGGGGTGGTGGCGGGCCAGCCACAGCAAATGCACGGGGACGTCGATCTCACACAGTAAGCTGCGCATTCGGGCCATCCACGCAACGCGCAATTCGGCAATGACGATACCGAAACGCTCAGCCGAAAGCCCCTGCAGGTGGCTGAGCAAGTGGCGGGTAAAGTGAAACTCGGTGAAATCGACGTCGCGGTAGATTGTTCGTAGCATGGCGGTAGTTTTGACGAAGCGGTCGTTGCGGCGTGGATGAACACCATAAAGCCGGTTCGAGATGTTTTGCGCGCCCGTGATTTGCAGCACCACCGCGGCGGCGTTTCGTGTCGCGCCGATGATGGCCGGATCATGCATCAAGACGTCCAGCCCGGCATTCATCACCCCCATGTTTACCACGGTGTGCGGCAGTTTCTCTGCCAGCTGCGTCGCGTAGGGCGCATGAATGAAGCGGCCGAATGTTTCTGAACCACCCAGACACAGGATATAGGGTGCCTCCATCGCCGAAGCTGGCCCACGAAATCGTAGCACAGAGCCGGGATAGCTCACCGGCTCATAGGTAAGGGGTATCGGCCCCCTTTGTTCGAAACTCATCGCTCCTTCGCTCCCACCAGATTGAAGACTCACCCATCGGCAAGATTGGCGCGGAGGTGTTTCCAAAGAGATAACCTTATAATTCGTCTAGGATTTTTGTGATTTTTGAGGATCGGGCTGCGATGCGGGATGCAGCAGCCCGGGCTTGTGCCGATCCGGCTTGCAGGCCTATGGTGCGCCGAAAGCCAAGCGCGAGAGGCGACAATGCATATTTCTTCGATCGGTGTGGTCGGCGCGGGCCAGATGGGCAACGGCATCGCCCATGTCTGTGCCTTGGCGGGCTATGATGTGGTGATGACCGATATCAGCGCCGATGCGTTGGACAAGGCCGTGGCGCTCATCGACCGCAACATCGCGCGCCAAGTCGGGCGCGGCAAGGTCAGCGAGGCCGAAATGGCCGATGCCATGGCGCGCATTCGCACCACCACCACGCTGGCCGAGCTGGGCCAAACCGATCTGATCATCGAAGCCGCGACCGAGCGCGAGACGGTGAAACAGGCGATTTTCGAAGATTTGCTGCCGCATCTGAAGCCCGAGACGATCCTGACCTCGAACACCTCGTCGATCTCGATCACGCGGTTGGCCTCGCGCACCGACCGGCCTGAGAAATTCATGGGTTTTCACTTCATGAACCCCGTGCCGGTCATGCAGCTGGTGGAATTGATCCGCGGGATCGCCACCGATGAAGAAACCTTCGCCGCGTGTAAAGCCGTGGTGGATCGCTTGGGCAAGACAGCAGCCACGGCCGAGGATTTTCCAGCCTTTATCGTCAATCGCATCTTGATGCCGATGATCAATGAAGCGGTCTACACGCTTTACGAGGGGGTGGGTAACGTCACCTCGATCGACATGGCGATGAAGCTGGGCACCAACCACCCGATGGGGCCGCTGGAATTGGCCGATTTCATCGGGCTTGATACCTGCCTTGCAATCATGAACGTGCTGCATGACGGGCTGGCCGATACGAAGTATCGCCCCTGTCCATTGATGACGAAATATGTCGAGGCGGGATGGCTTGGCCGCAAGACGCAGCGCGGGTTCTACGATTATCGCGGCGAGGTCCCGGTTCCCACCCGTTGAGGTGGGGCTGGCCTAGGCCTGATCGGGATCATCCCTCAGCGACAAGGTACGCGCGCGCAGCCACGCCATGAATTCGCGCGGCTTTCCGATTTGACCTTCCCATTGATCGGGTGTGATCGGATTGCCGATGATGGGTGCTTGCGGCTTGTCGAAGCTGTGGACCACCTCATGCAAGAGCAGCCCCTGACGCAGAACAGGCGAGATACGATTGGCCATGTGGTAGAGCCGTGAATTCGATCCGGTGAAAAAGCACGGCACGATCGTCGCGCCCGATGTGCGGATCATCTTGGCGGTAAAGACGTTCCATTCCCCCTCGATCGCGGGCCCCCACATGGTTTGCGAGGTGGCGACAGCGCCCGAGGGAAACAAAGCGATCAGGCCCTTTTGCGCCAAATGCTCCATCGCCACAGCGCGCATCTGGAGCATCTTTTCCTGCGCATCCGGGTCATGGGGAAAGGGCACAGGAATCATGTAGCCCGCGGCCGACTCGTCCAGCCCGGTCAACAGCGCCCGGGTCAAAATGCGATAGTCGGGGCGGCGGCGGCCGATCAGATCGGCCAAGATCATTCCATCGACCAAACCATGGGGGTGGTTGGCCACAAAGATCACCGGGCCTTGGGTGGGGATGCGCGCAAGCTGATGGGCGGGCGTTTGCAGATCGATGCCCATCGCCTGCATCGTAGCGGGCCAAAATGCCTGTCCTTTGACTTCGCCCATCTGCTCGAATTGGCGGACGCGGCGAATGATGGTGATTTTGCCGGTCATCCATTCCATGGCGCGCACCACGTTGCGCGTCCACGGATTTTCGAAGGAATTGGAATAGGTCAGGCTGCGCCGGTCATAGACCCGGTCGGCCCCCGGCATCAACGCGGGGCGCGGCGCATGGATATTTCGCGTTGTTGTGTCTGTCACGCGCCCTTGTCCCATCCCGGTTTTTTGCCGTTGTGGCCCGGTTAGTTATCCTCGCCGAAGCGATCGCCGATTAACGTGGCCAGCGCATTTGCCAGCTTTTCCGCCTCGGGGCCCTTGGTTTCAACCTCAATAGTGGTTCCCATGGAAGCTGCCAACATCAAAAGCCCCATGATCGAGTCGCCGGCGGCGCTCAGCCCATCACGGCGGACGGTGGCTTTGGCGTCATGGGCTTCGACAACCTCGACAAATCGGGCCGAGGCGCGTGCATGCAGGCCTTTGACATTGATGATCTCGAAATTGCGGATCACGCGCGCCTCATCCATCTTAGGGGGTTCCATCGAAGCTGTTGATGTAGCGCCGGCCAGCATCGGCCGCGCGGGCCACCGCCTCATCCACGCTGAGATGCCGGGATTTGGCCAGCTTGATCAGCATGGGCAGGTTCACACCGGTCAGGATCTTGCGGTTTTGTGGTTTGCAGGCAGTCGAGGACAGGTTGGAGGGCGATCCGCCGAACATATCGGTGACCACCACCACCCCCGACCCATCGTCAACACGATCCGCGGCGTCGCAGATTTCGCGCGTGCGTGCCGCGCGGTCATCTTCGGGCCCGACCGAGATGGCGATCATCGCCCTCTGCCGTCCGACTACATGTTCCGTCGCCCGCATCAACTCGGAGGCAAGGCCCCCATGGGCAACGATGACGATGCCAATCACGTCTTGTTCGCCTCTGGCGTTTCCGTGGCGTCGATGCCTTGGACACGACGCATTTCCACTTCCCGGTGTCTTTTAGACACGGGCCAACCTGTCTGTGCAAGGTGGGCGGCGATGATTTCGGTCAAAGCGACCGAGCGGTGTTGCCCGCCGGTGCAGCCGAAGGCAATGGTCAGATGGCTTTTGCCCTCGGCGGCAAAGGCCGGCAGCAGCATGTCGAGCATGTCGCCCACTTGATCGCGGAAGGCACCGAACCTTGCGTCTGCTGCGATATAGCCCTGTACGGCGGGGTCGCGGCCATCTTGCGGGCGCAGCCCCGGCTCCCAATGCGGATTGCGCAGGAAGCGGCAGTCGAACACCAGGTCGGCCCCCGTGGGCAGGCCGCGCCGATACGAGAAAGACATGATCGTGATCGCCATGCGGGCGCCGCCTTCGGGGGCGAAAAGCCGGGTGATCTCGGCGCGCAGATCGTGCGGGGTCAGGGTCGATGTATCGACCAATACGCTCGCGCCTGCGCGCACCGGCCCCAAAAGCGCCAATTCCTGCGCGATGCCTTGCGCCGGGTCTGCGTCAGGGGCCAAGGGATGACGCCTGCGCGTTTCCGAATAGCGCCGCTGCAAAACATCGGCCGCACAATCGAGATAGAGCAGCTCCGGGGCATAACCCTCGGTGCCGAGCAGATGGGTGAAAGCGTCCAAAAGCCCCGCGGCCGAGTAGTCGCGGTTGCGCGCATCCGTGCCAAGCGCCATCGGCCGCTCGGGCGGCGGCCCCTCCAGCAAACGCGGCAAGAGTGACAAGGGCAGGTTGTCGATCGCCTCGAAGCCGAGATCTTCCAACGCGTGGATGGCGGTCGAACGGCCCGCCCCCGACGGGCCGGTGACGAAGACCACACGCGCTTGCGCCGGCCGGGATGATTTTTGTGCAGGCGGCATCGGCCCAAGTGCCTCGTCTCAGGGTTCGGCGCGCCCCTGCCGCATCATCAAAAGCAGTGCCGGGGCAAGTCCATGTTCACCTGCAGCATGGATCAAGGGAACCGTGCTGTCACCTAGCGCGATCGTGTGCCGCAGGGGCAAACGTGCGGTTGCGGGGCGGTCCAGATCAACGGCCAGCACCAGTGGCGCCCGTGCAATGGTCGGGCCGGATCGGATCAGGCCGATGCCACGCGCCTCGATCAGATCGTGCGCCTGTTCGGGGCGTTCCAACATGGCGGGTGTGCCACCGCTTTGCAGCCAGACCCCGTCATCCGAGATCAAGACAGCGCCAAGCGCCATCATCGCGATGGCCAGTGTCGATTTGCCCGTCCCCGGCGCGCCAAGGAGCAAAAGCCCCTGTCCATCAACGGCCACGGCCGTGGCGTTGAGCCAAAGTGCCGTGCCCTTGCGCGCCGTGACCCAGCGCGCGATCGGATCGGGTTCAGGCTGCATGACGCCGCGAGGTCAGATCGGCAGGCCGACGACGAAACGCGCGCCAAGCGGTTCTGATGTGGCATCGGCCTCGGTCGGGCGGATGTTTTCGGCCCAGATCACGCCGCCATGCGCCTCGACGATCTGCTTGGAGATGGCAAGGCCAAGGCCCGAGTGATTGCCGAATTGTTGCACGGGGCGTTCGGAATAGAATCGGTTGAACACTTTG
>JAQCLA010000194.1 GCA_027592105.1 Pseudomonadota bacterium
GTTCTGCACGGCGGGAAACATCGCCGCCCACCAGCCCGAGGTGCGGATCTGGTCGGTTGTGCGGAACGACGACACCAAAAGCCCCAGCGTGGGAAACACCCACAAAAGCACCAGTGCCGCCACCGACAGATGCACCGCCCATGTCAGGCTGGATTTCTTGCCCGCGATGTTATCCATGGGTCAGTGTTCCCCTCCGGTCGCGGACCATCACCGCATCTCCTTGCGGGCGTTGTAGACGTTCCACACAAGGATCGGCGTCACCAAGAGCATGATGACCATCGCGCTGGCTGATCCCACGCCCCAATCATTTGCGCGGAACAGCTTGTCATACATGAAATTGGCCAAGACCTGCGTCTCCCATTGGCCGTTGGTCATGGCAAAGACGATGTCGAACACCTTGAGCACGACAATCGTGATGGTGGTCCAAACCACAACGATGGTGCCCGCGATCTGCGGCACCTTGATCTTGAAAAAGATCTGGAACGGGTTGGCGCCATCGACGATCGCGGCCTCGATCGTCTCTTCTGGAATACCGCGCAACGCGGCGGACAAGATCACCATGGCGAAACCTGTCTGAATCCAGATCAGCACCACCATGAGAAACAGGTTGTTCCAAAACGGCACCGTCAGCCATGTAACAGGCTCGGCACCGCCCAATTGCAAATAGACCGCGTTCAGAATGCCGATCTGCGCCACATCCTCGGGGCGGGCATCATAGACCAACTTGAAGATCACCGCCGCACCGACGAAGGAAATCGCCATCGGCATGAAGATCAGCGATTTCGCGATATTGCCCCAGCCAATCCGGTCGGTCAGCTGTGCGGCCAAAAGCCCAAAGGCGGTCGAGGCTGCGGGTACGATCAAGAGCCAAAGAAAATTATTGCGCAACGCCTCCCAGAATTTCGGGTCGTTCATCATGCGCATGTAATTTTCGGCACCAACAAAGGCCCCACCCGCGCTGCGATCGACCATCGAAAGGCGCAACGTTTCGAACACCGGATAGGCAAGGTAAAGCCCCAGCGCGAAGAGGGCGGGAAACAGGAACAGCCACGGCCGCACCGCATTGGCGCGGTTGATATTGCGCCCGGCCTTTGGGCCGCGTGGCGGAAACAGTATCCGGTCAAGAAACAGGTTCGACAGGTAGAAATACCCAACGCAACCGCCGACGCCCACGATGATGGTGATCAAGGCCTGAAATGCCGGATTCATCTGCAAACCTCCCCCAAAACGCCTAACGGAATGATCCGGCCCCGTAGGGCCGGATCGCGATCATCGCCATAAGGCAAAGCTTACTTCAGCGCGTCCCAGCTGGACTGGATCGTGTCGGCCACGGCCTGTGCGTCCGCACCGCCGACGAAATCGACCATGCCGGTCCAGAAGCTACCCGCACCCACGCCGCCGGGCATCAGGTCGGACCCGTCAAAGCGGAAGGTGGTGGCGTTGAGCAAAATCTCGCCCTGTCCAGCCTCGACCGCGCTGGGATAGGCTTCGAGGCTCACACCCGAATGGGGCGTCAGGAACCCGCCCTGCGCCATCATGATCTCATGCGCGAAGGGGGTCTGCAGGAAGGCCATGAAGGCTGCCGCCGCATCGGACGGGTCGGTCACAGCCATCAGCGTGCCGCCGCCCAGAACCGGGTTACCCAGATCTTCACCCGCGAAAGAGGGGAAGTAGAAGTAGTCAGCATCTTCACCCACAACCGTGCCTTCGGGGAAGAAGGCGGGGATAAAGCTTGCCTGACGGTGCATGTAGCAGCCCGGAGGGGATGCAAACAGACCCGCGGGGCTGTCACGGAAATCGGTCGTGGCCACCGCGCCTGCGCCGCCCGCGACATAGGCGTCATTGCGTGCGAAGGAACCAAACACCTCGATCGCGTTCACGACGCGGGGGTCGTTAAAGGGCATCGCGTTGGTCGTCCAAGCGTCATAGACATCGGGGCTCTGCGTGCGCAGCATGATGTCCTCGACCCAGTCTGTGGCGGGCCAGCCTGTGGCCGCACCCGAGCCCAAACCGATACACCACGGCGTGCCGCCATCAGCCACGATCTGGTCGCTGAGCGCGATCAACTCTTCCATCGTGGTGGGGATCTCATAGCCCGCATCCTCGAAATTCTCGGGCACGAACCACACGAGCGACTTGAGGTTCACATTGAAGAAAAAGCCGTAGAACTCATCTTGACCGGCGGCATTGGCATAGGTGCCAAGATCGACCCAAGACGACCCAGCGGCGTAGTTTTCACCGACCCAAGCGGCCATGTCGGACCCCAAGGGGCTCAGCTGGCCATTGCCGGCCAGAACGGCAGCAAGACCGGGCTGCGGGAAGACCGCGATATTCGGGGCAGAGCCTGCTTCGACATCGATCACGATCTGCTGCTCGAAGCTGTCGGAGCCTGTGTAGCTCGCATCCACGCCGGTGGCGGCTTCGAAATAGTTGAGCAAAATGTCGAACCGGTCGGCTTCGGGCGAAAGCCAAGGGCCGGACACGGTCAGGCTTTGACCGGCCAAGCTGGGCGCGGATGCCGCGAAAGCGGCATAGCTGTCCCAATTGAATGCCCCCTCGCCCTGCGCGAAGGGCATATGCGCATCGGCCAAAGCACCATTGGCCGAAAGCGCGACAACAGCCGCGCTGATCATCAAGGAATGTTTCATTTCGTCCTCCCAGGAAACTGCCGACCCAAGGGGCCGACATAAACTTGCACCCAAGCGCGGTTGGCACCTACAAAATCTTCCAAAGCGCTTTGGATTGTGCATACATTTTCTCACAGAACTGAGTCTGTCAATCCATCACGCGCAGAATGTTGAATTAAAAAGAACTATTTCGCAGTTGCAGAAAAAATCAGCTTTTTTGAATCTTTGACAACCGGCATAGGGCAGGTCTAGCTTGACGCCATTATTCAAACCGGTTTGGAATTTTTTGCGCATGAATCTCAAGGAGCTAGCGGATTCGCTGAACCTCAGCCCGACGACGGTCAGCCGCGCGCTAAACGGCTATCCGGAAGTGCGCGAAGAGACACGCAACCGCGTCATGGCTGCCGCAAAGGCCGCGAATTACGCCCCCAACAGCCGGGCGCGCCGCCTTGCCACCGGGCGCGCAATGACCATCGGCCATGTGATCCCGCTGACCGGCAAAGCCGAGATGGTCAATCCGATCTTTGCCGATTTCCTGATCGGCGCAGGCGAGGTTTACGCCGCCGAAGGCTATGATCTTTTGCTCTCGATGGTGCCCGAGGCCGAAACCGAGGCGGCGTTTCGCCAATTGGCCGCCAATGGCTCGGTCGATGGGGTGATGGTGCAAGCCCCGCAGGAAAACGACCCAAGGATCGCGCTCTTGGCCGAGCTTGGCCTGCCTTTTTTGGTCCATGGCCGTACGGGCGATGCGCAGGGCTACAATTGGCTTGATATCGCCAATCTGCGCGCTTTTCGCAGGGCCACGGACTTTCTGCTCGATCTTGGCCATCGCCGCATCGCCTTGATCAACGGCCAAGAAACCTTTGATTTCGCGCGCCGCCGCCGCCGTGGCTTTGAAGAGGCGCTGGCCGCCCGCGAGATCGCCGCCCTGCCCCATCTGATGGCCAGCGATGCGATGACCGAAAGCTTTGGCTATCTGACCGCGGCACGCATGCTGGATGGCCCGAACCCGCCCACGGCTTTCTTGGTGTCATCGGTGATCCTTGCCATCGGGGTGCGCCGCGCCGCAGGTGAGCGTGGCTTGCGCATGGGGCGCGATATTTCTGTCATCTGCCATGATGACGAACTCAGCTATCTCAACAATGATGTCGGTGGCCCTGCCTTTACCGCCACGCGCTCCTCGATCCGCGCAGCAGGCAAGCGCTGCGCGGAGATTTTGATCAGCCTGATCCGCAACCCAAACCACCCCCCGATCCAAGAGCTTTGGGATGTGGATCTGACCGTCGGCCATTCGACCGGCCCCTGCCCCGGCTGACCGCCCAGACAAAGGACAAACGCGATGCAATTCGCCCGCACGAATTTTCCCGAAGGGTTCCTTTTCGGTGTCGCCACCTCGTCTTACCAGATCGAGGGGCATGGCTTTGGCGGTGCGGGCCTGACGCATTGGGACAGCTTTGCCGCCACGCCCGGCAATGTGGTGCGGGCCGAGCATGGCGCGGTTGCTTGCGATCATTACCACCGCTGGGCTACAGACCTCGACCTGATCGCGGCGATGGGGGCGGATGTGTACCGCTTCTCCACCTCTTGGGCGCGTGTGCTGCCCGAAGGGACAGGCCAGCCCAATACCGAAGGTCTCGATTTCTATGATCGGCTGGTCGATGGGATGCTGGCGCGCGGGCTGAAACCTGCGGCCACGCTATACCATTGGGAATTGCCGCAGGCGCTGGCCGATCAGGGCGGCTGGCGCAATGCCGATATGCCCGATTGGTTCGCCGATTACACCCATCTGGTGATGTCGCGCATCGGTGACCGGGTTTGGTCGGCCGCCCCCATCAACGAGCCGTGGTGCGTCAGCTGGCTATCGCATTTCGAAGGGGCGCATGCACCGGGCCTGCGCGATATCCGCGCCACGGCGCGCGCCATGCATCATGTGCTGCTCAGCCATGGCCGGTCCATCCAAGTCATGCGCGATCTTGGCATGAAGAACCTTGGCGCGGTGTGCAATTTCGAATGGGCCGAACCCGCAAGCGACAGCCCCGAAGATATCGCCGCGACAAACCGCTATGACGCCATCTACAACCGCTTTTTCCTTGGCGGGCTGTTCAAGGGCGCCTACCCGGCGGAGGTGCTCGAAGGGCTTGGCCCCCATCTGCCCAAGGGCTGGGAGGATGATTTCCCCACCATCCAGGCGCCGCTCGACTGGCTGGGGCTGAACTACTACACCCGCAAGCTGATCCGCCATGCCGATCACGCTTGGCCCAGCTATGCCGAGGCCCCCACCCGCCTGCCACTCACCCAAATGGGATGGGAGATTTACCCAGATGGCCTGCGTGATTTCCTGATCCGGACCGCGCGCGACTATTCCGGCACATTGCCGCTTTTCGTCACGGAAAACGGCATGGCCAATCCCGAACGGGTCGATCAACCCGATGCCGCGCGCATCGCCTATCTC
>JAQCLA010000006.1 GCA_027592105.1 Pseudomonadota bacterium
CCTGCGTATTGCGCTGGCCATTGGCATTCAGCCCCTCGGCAAGTGCGTAACAGCCATCGGGCAGAACCGAACCATCGAGCGTTTCCAGCCCAACCAGTTTCCAGCGGTTGGGATCGCGCATATGCGCCCGCTCTTGCGCGCGCTTTCCCAGATAGTCCGACTTCTTTTTCGAAATCGCCCAATCCAGCCCTAGGTCCTGCGGGATCACCGTGCCGTCGGTTTCATCGCCGATCATGATGAAGCCCTTCTCGGCGCGCATCACATGCAGCGCTTCGGTGCCATAAGGCGTGGCGCCAAACTCCGCCCCTGCGGTTAAGAGCGCATCCCAAAAGGCGCGGCCCTGCGCAGCGGGAACGGCCACTTCGAAAGACAATTCACCCGAGAAAGAAATGCGGAAAGCGCGCGCATCAAAGCCGCCGATCCGCCCTTCGGCCCAGCCCATAAAAGGCAGCGCGTCATTGGACAGGTCGAAATCCGTCCCAAGCTTTTCCAAAACCGCACGTGCTTTCGGCCCAACAACAGCGATCTGCGCCCATTGTTCGGTCACATTGGCGGTATAGACCTGCCAATCCCACCATTCGCATTGCAGCCAATCCTCCATATGCGCATGGATGCGATCCGCTCCGCCCGTGGTGGTATGAACAAGGAATGTATCGTCAGACAGCCGCGCGACGACACCATCATCCATCAAGAAGCCGTTTTCACTGCACATCAGCCCGTAGCGGCACTTGCCCGGTGCAAGGCTGCTCATCATATTCGTGTAGAGCATGTCGAGGAAACGGCCCGCATCCGGCCCTTTGACGATGATCTTTCCCAAAGTCGAGGCATCGAGCAGACCAAGACTATTGCGCGTCGCCAAGATCTCGCGGTTCACCGCATCGCGGTGGCTTTCGCCCTTTTTCGGAAAACAATAAGGCCTGCGCCAATATCCAACCGGTTCCCAATGCGCGTCATTGGCGTCGTGCCAGTCTTGGATCGGGGTCCGACGCAGCGGTTGGAAAATCGCACCGCGCGCCTCACCGCCGATCGCCCCCATCGAGATGGGCGTGTAAGGCGGGCGGAAAGTGGTCGTCCCCACATGCGGAATGTCTTCATCCAATGCCTGAGCAAGAACCGCCAGACCATTGATATTGCTTAGCTTGCCCTGATCCGTCGCCATGCCAAGCGTGGTATAGCGCTTGGTGTGTTCGACACTTTCATAGCCCTCGCGCGCGGCCAGCTGCACATCCGAGACCTTCACGTCATTCTGGAAATCCAGCCACATCTTGGCGCGTTTCTTGACCCCCGCCGCCGCGGGCATGACCCAAACCGGCTGCATCGGCGCCTCGGCGGCAGCTCCGGCCACAGGCGCGTTGCCAGCCGCTTTTCCATACTCGGCCATGACCTTACCAACCGATGTTGTCGCATTTGACATCGTGTCGGCGGCCAAAAGCGCACCATCGGCAGCACCGGCGCAAATCACGAAGCCTTGACCATTTTGATCGGTGGGCGGGCGGTCATGATCGGGACGGAAAAACGCGCCGTCGTGTTCCCAGATCAGCTTGCCACCGCAATGCGACCACAGATGCACCACCGGCGACCAACCGCCCGACATGGCGACCGCGTCGCAGACGACATCCTCGATCACCTCACCCTTGCCATCTTGCGCGCAAAGCTGCACCGCAACCACGCCGCGCAGGCCTTTGACATTGGCAATCCCCATGCCGGTCAGCACCCGCAGACCGCGCGCGCGCGCCTCTTGCACCAAGGGGCCGTCGGCCTCAGCCCGGGCATCGACGATGCAGGGAACTGACAGTCCCGCCTGATGCAGCGCCAGAGCCGTACGATAGGCATCATCATTATTGGTCACGACAACAGTGCGCTGGCCCGGTGCAACACCCCAGTTGACCACATAGTCGCGCATCGCGGCGGCCAGCATCACGCCTGGCTTGTCATTGCCCGCGAAGCTCAAGGGTCGCTCAAGCGCACCCGTCGCCGCAATCACCCGCCCCGTGCGGATGCGCCACAAGCGATGGCGCGGGGCATCGCCCCCCGGCGCATGATCGGCCAGCCGCTCATAGGCGATGACATAGCCATGATCATAGACACCTGCCACCATGGTGCGCAGGCGCAGATCGACATTGGGCATCTGCTCAAGCGATTGCACGGCATTGGCAACCCAATCCGCCGCGCTTTGGCCATCGATCTCAACCCCATCGACCGGCGAGCGCCCCCCCCAATGGGCGGCTTGCTCGCACAAGATCACGCGCAGGCCCGCGTGCCCCGCCTCCAAGGCGGCTTGAAGCCCGGCAATCCCGCCACCCGCGACCACCAGATCGACATGGGCGTAGAATTGCTCATAGCGGTCGGGGTCAGAATGCTTGGGGTCAGGCGCACGGCCCAAACCCGCCGATTGGCGGATAAACGGCTCGAAGACATGTTTCCAAAACGGACGCGGATGGATGAAGGTCTTGTAATAGAACCCCGCAGGCAACAGCCGTGGTATCAGCGCATTCACCTCGCCGATATCCCAATTCAGGCTCGGCCAATGGTTCTGGCTCGTGGCCTGCAAACCATCGAAGACTTCGGTCAGCGTCGCGCGCTGGTTGGGCTCATGGCGCGCGCCAATCCCGAGATTGACCAGCGCATTGGGCTCTTCCGCGCCGCTGGCCACCACGCCCCGTGGGCGGTGATATTTGAACGACCGCCCCATGATCATCTGACCATTGGCCATCAAAGCCGCGGCCAGCGTATCGCCCGGATGGCCCACCATCCGCTTGCCGTTGAAGGAAAACCCGATCTTGCGGCTGCGGTCGATCAACCGGCCGCCGGTGGCAAGGCGGATGCTCATGTCAGGCTCCAATCAGGGCGGCGTGCTTTGATGGCGGCGATGATATCGGCGGGCGGCTCGGTGGTTTGGGCAGGATAAGTGCCGAACACCTCCAGCGTGGCGGTGCAGCGCGCGGCCAGAAACCACTTGCCGCAGCCCATCGCATGGCGCCAGCGCTCGAAATGCACGCCCTTCACATTGGGCCGCAGGAACAAATAACCCTCGAAATCATCATCCGATGAACCGGGGCCAAAGCGCTTGAGATGCGCCTCGCCGCCTGCGGCCAGTTCGGTCTCGCAAGCCTGCACGCCGCAATAGGGGCATTGGAATGTCAGCATGACCGCACCACTTCTTCGTTTTCCAAATATCCTCGGGGGGTGAACTGGCCAAAGGCCAGGAGGGGGGCAGACAGCCCCCCTATGATGCACGCCGTCAAAACCCGGCCCATCAATGCGCCACCCCCGCCGCCACGCTTTCGTCGATGAAACGTCCCTCGCGGAAACGGTCCAAAGAAAACGCATCGGCCAGTGGCGCATGCCCCTTGGCCATCAACTCCGCCATCGCCCAGCCAGACCCGGGGATCGCCTTGAACCCGCCTGTTCCCCAGCCGCAATTGACGAATACCCCCTCAACCGGCGTTTTCGAGATGATGGGCGAGCGGTCGCCGGTCATGTCCACGATCCCCCCCCACCAGCGCAGCATCTTGAGGCGCGAGATGATCGGGAAGGTCTCGATCAGCGCGCGCACCGTCTCCTCGACATGCTGGAACGACCCGCGCTGGGTGTAGTTGTTGTAATTGTCGGCCCCGCCACCGATCACCATCTCGCCCTTGTCGGACTGGCTCATATAGCCATGCACGGTGTTGGCCATCACGACCACATCCATCACGGGCTTGATGGGTTCGGACACAAGCGCCTGCAACGCCACGCTCTCGATCGGCAGGCGGAACCCCGCCCGCTCAGCCATGACGCCGGAATGGCCGGCCACCACGATGCCCAGCTTATCGCAGGCGATATGGCCTTTGGTCGTGTCCACACCCACCACACGGCCACCCTCACGCCGCACACCCGTCACCTCGGTCTGCTGGATGATGTCCATGCCCATGTCTGAACAGGCCCGCGCATAGCCCCACGCCACTGCATCATGACGCGCGGTGCCGCCGCGCGGCTGCCAAAGCGCGCCCAAGACGGGGTAGCGCGGCCCGTCGATATTGATGATCGGGCAAAGCTCTTTCACCTTTTGGCGGCTGATGAACTCGGTCGTAACCCCTTGCAGCGCATTGGCATGCGCCGTGCGCTGATAGCCGCGGATCTCATGCTCGGTCTGGGCCAGCATCATGACGCCACGGGGCGAGAACATGATGTTGTAATTGAGATCTTGGCTCAGCGTCTCGTAAAGCGAGCGCGCTTTTTCATAGATCGCCGCCGAGGGATCTTGGAGGTAGTTCGACCGGATGATCGTCGTGTTGCGCCCGGTATTGCCGCCGCCCAGCCAGCCCTTTTCGATCACCGCCACATTGCGGATGCCGAAGTTCTTGCCAAGGTAATAGGCCGTAGCCAGACCATGACCGCCCGCGCCCACGATGATCACATCGTAGCGCGCTTTCGGCACGGGGCTTTTCCAAGCACGCTCCCACCCGAGGTGATGACGCATGGCCTCTCGGGCGATGGCAAAGGCGGAATAGCGGCGCATGTCACGGCTCCTTCGAACTGCCTGCCACCTGTGTCGCAGGTGGTGCATGAACACGATCCTGCGCGCGACCAGTTTATCGCGAAATGCGACGCAGCCGCACAATCTTGCACCCCTGCGGCCCGACGCCCAGTTTTCTGTCCGATCATCTGGCCTTATGTGTAGCGCAAAGGTTTGGAACAAGGGTGCGTGGCGCATGGGATTTTGGATTGCGACGGGGCTATTCTCGGGGCTGGTTGTGATGCTGCTGCTCTTGGCGGCATCGCGCCCGCAAAGGGCCGCGACACCTGCTGCCGCTTATGATTTGCAGGTCTATCGTGACCAACTCAAAGAGGTCGAGCGCGATGTCGCCCGCGGCGTCTTGACCGAGGAGGAAGCCACCCGCACCCGCGCCGAGGTCTCGCGCCGCCTTCTCGAGGCGGACCGCGCCATGCAAGCACAAGGCACGCAGACGCAAAGCGCGGGGCGTTTCGACAAGCTGCTCATCGGTGTGGCGCTGGCGGCAAGCGTGGCGGGCAGTTTCGCGATCTATCTTCAGATCGGCGCACCCGGCTACCCCGATCTGCCGATTACCGCCCGCCTCGATCAGGTCGAGACCGCGCGCGCGGGCCGCCCCGATCAAGCCACCGCCGAGGCGCAAGTGCCCTTCCGCGAAAGCCAGCCCGCCGATCCACGCCGCGAAGCATTGGTGATCCAACTGCGCGAGGTGATGGAACAACGCCCCGACGACCCGCAAGGGCTTGCCCTTCTCGCCCAGAACGAAGCGGCGCTGGGCAATTTCCGAGCCGGTCATTTGGCACAAGCGCGCTTGATCACGGTGCTGGGCGATGCCGTGACGGGATTGGAATATATCGATCTGGCCGAGATGATGGTGCTTGCCGCAGGCGGCTATGTCAGCCCCGAAGCGGAAAGGGCGCTCTTGCGCGGGCTTGAGTTAGCACCGCGCAACGGCACGGCGCGCTACTATATCGGGCTGATGTATGCCCAACAGGGCCGCCCGGATCTGGCGTTTCCGATCTGGCGCAACCTTTTGGCCGAATCGACCCCCGACGCGCCTTGGCTTGCCGCGATCCGCCTACAGATCGAAGACGTGGCCTTTTTGGCCGGTGTGAATGTTACCTTGGCCGAATTGCCCCAGCCAACCGCGCCGCGTGGGCCATCTGCCGCCGATATCGCCGCCGCACAGGATATGTCGGCCCAAGATCAAGCTGCAATGATCGAAAGCATGGTGGCAGGGCTTGCCGCACGGCTCGCCACGGATGGCGGCCCGCCCGAGGAATGGGCGCGGCTGATTGGGGCGCAGATCGTTCTGGGCCGCACCGAAGAGGCGATGATGATCGCCGAAGAGGCACGCGTCACCTTTGCCGATCTGCCCGATGCCTTGGCGCTGATCGAGGCGGCTGTTGCCCCGCTTGCCGGTCGCGCACCGTGATCTTCGACGATATCGCCGCATTTGCCGTGGCCCTGCCACAAGGCCGCGCCTTAATGGGGCTTGATCCCGGCACCAAGACGATC
Source organism: Pseudomonadota bacterium (assembly GCA_027592105.1). Lineage (GTDB taxonomy): Bacteria > Pseudomonadota > Alphaproteobacteria > Rhodobacterales > Rhodobacteraceae > Roseicyclus. The sequence continues at coordinate 6,014 of JAQCLA010000006.1, forward strand.
GGCGTCGCGGTCTCGGACCGGCTTTTGTCGGCGGCCACGCCCTTGGAAACCGTGGCGCGGGTCAAATTCACCCTTGATGCCGCGCGCTTGGCCGCGATTGCCAGCCACCGCGAGATCGGCGGCATGATCATCGGCCTGCCCGCCAATATGGATGGCAGCGAAGGACCGCGCGCCCAATCCGTACGCGGATTTGCCCGCAACTTGGCCCAAAGCGACGCCTTTCGCGACATGCCCATCGGTTTTTGGGATGAGCGGCTCAGCACGGTTGCGGCAGAAAGGGCACTTTTGGAGGCGGATACGTCACGAAAACGTCGCGCAGAGGTGATCGACGCCGTCGCAGCAGGCTATATTTTGCAAGGGGCCCTCGACCGGCTCAGGCATTTGCGGGCAGATCACCATGACCGATAACATTTGGCAGCGCGACGAGATCGAAAGCCCTTGTGTCAAGATTTGCGTGGTCCATCCCGAAACGCGCACCTGTACAGGCTGTTGGCGCACGATCGACGAAATCTCGGCTTGGTCGCGGATGAGCCCGGATGCCCGCCGCACGGTAATGGCCGCCCTGCCCGAACGGCGCGCGACACTTTCAGTGCGGCGTGGTGGGCGGGCCGCACGGCTTGCCCGCGGTGGCGAAAGCTAAGGCAACGAAAGCCAGTCCGCGATATCGGGCAGCACGGGGCGCAGATAGGCCATGATGCGCCCATCCGGCCCGGCCTGCGCCCCTGCGGCCCAAGGCGCGATACCATGCAGCGCCATCCGGTGCACAAGCACGCTTTGCCCCGCTTCCAAAACGATCTCGACCCGGGCGCATTGCGCAAAGCAAAGCCGCCGTGCGGCCTGATAGGCAAGGGTCACATCCAGATCGCCCCAATCCGCGGGCGCATGGCCGGAAAAACATGCCGAAAAAGCCGCGCGCATCACATGATGCGAGCCCTCATAGACCACAAGCGGCGCGGCCCCCGCCCCCGCGCCGGTCAGCGCCACCCCAAGGATGTAGCCATGCGGCTCGCGCAGATGGCGGCGTTTGTCGGGCCCTTCGGGCAAAAGCCCGTCAAGATGGGCGGCGTCGCGCGTCAGCCGGTAACGATGCGCCGCGTCACTGTCGCCCACGTCGCGGGCGGGATAGCCGGGATAGGTCACCGAAAGCTGCGCGCGGTGCAACGCCAAGGGGCCGCAAACCGCCTGTGCAGCCGCAAGCGCGCGCCCCGCCAAGAGCGGGCCATCACCCACCCTGCCCGCTTCATCATTGTCCAGCAGATCGACACCGGCAAACCAGGTGCCGCCATGCCGCAGCCATGCGTCGCGCTTCACCGGATCGCGGATCGCGGCCAAGGCGGGTTGCATCGCCGCATCGACCCATTGGGCCATTGCATCCTCTTGCGCGAAAACCGCAAAGCCATGATCCAGCCAACTCATCCCCAGATCGCCTTGCGGATCATGTTGAGCGCCATCACCAGCACGAATAGGGCAAAGATCCGCTTGAGCCGCTTTGCATCAAGCGCATGGGCAAACCGTACCCCGACGGGGGTGGTGATTAAGGTCATCGCCACCACCACGACGAAGCCCACCAGATTAACCTGTCCAACAGTCAGCGGCGGCGGGTTGCCTCCCGATGCAGGGATCAACAAGAACGCCAGGACAGACGGGATCGCGATCACCAGCCCAAATCCGGCAGCCGTGGCAACGGCGCGATGGATCGGCACATTGTAAAGGCTCATCAACGGCACACCGAAACTGCCACCACCGATCCCCATCAATACCGACAAAAACCCAACCACCGGCCCTGTGATGGCGCGGCCAAGGCCTGTCGGCATCGTCTCGCCCAAGCGCCAATCGCTGCGGCCAAAGCCAAGGTAAAGCCCGACGATCAGCCCCAAGATACCGAAGAGCGCCATCAAGACCTCACCGCGCAGCCCACTGGCGACGAAGACACCCAACACCGCACCCGCGCCGATCCAAAAGGCCCAACCACGCAAGATCGCCCAATCGACCGCACCGCGGCGGTGATGCCCGAAGACCGAACGCCACGATGTCGCCACGATGGTCGCCAACGAGGTCGCAAGGCAAATCTGCATCAGCCCCTCGGGCTCATATCCAAGCCCGGTAAAGGCGAAGTAGAAGGCGGGCACCAAAATGATGCCACCACCCACCCCCAGCATCCCCGCGATCACGCCGGCAAATGCGCCGATTATCGCGACCAGGGCCAGCATGGGCAAAATCTGGCTGACATCTTCAGGCATGATCGGCTTTCGTTTCGGCGCTTTCGCCGCTGGCTATCCAGGCGCGCAGACAAGCGAAAGCGCACATTTGGGTCATGCTCAGGCAGCACTCATCCGCATCGCATCAAGCGCGCGCATCACCGTTTGCGTATCGGCGCCATCGCGATGGGCCTGTTCCGACAGGTAGCGCCGCCAGCCGCGCGCGCCGGGCTGGCCGGCGAAAAGCCCCAGCATGTGGCGGGTGACCTGATGCAGCCGTCCGCCGCCCGCCAGATGATCGGCGATATAGGGCAGCATCCGCATGACGATCTCATGCGCGGTGTGTGGCGCGCGCGCCGCGCCGAAGATGATATGGTCGGCTGCGAGCAGAACGGCGGCAGGTGTCTGATAGGCCGCCCGCCCGATCATCACACCATCCATGCCGGCATCCAGATGGGTCTGCACCTCGGCCAAGCTGATAATCCCGCCATTGATCGACAAATGCAGATGCGCGAATTCGCGTTTCATCGCATGGACCAAGCCGTAATCGAGCGGCGGAATATCGCGATTTTCCTTGGGGCTGAGCCCCTTGAGCCAGGCTTTGCGCGCATGGATGGTGAAACGCGTTACGCCCGCCTGCGCGACTGTCTCGAGGAATGCGGGCAAAACCGCCTCGGGCCGTTGGTCATCGACACCGATCCGGCATTTCACCGTCACCTCGACAGGGCTTGCCGCGATCATGGCGGCAACGCATTCGGCAACAAGCTTGGGCCGCTCCATCAAGACCGCGCCGAAACACCCCGATTGTACCCGGTCAGAGGGGCAGCCGACATTGAGATTGATCTCGTCATAGCCATAGTCGGCGGCGATCCGCACAGCCTGCGCCAATTCGGCGGGGTCCGACCCGCCCAGTTGCAGCGCAACGGGATGCTCTGCCGGATCAAAGCCCAAAAGCCGGTCACGATCCCCATGGATCACAGCGGGCGCTGTGACCATCTCGGTATAGAGCAGCGCATGCGCCGACATCTGCCGGTGAAAATACCGACAGTGCCGATCCGTCCAATCCATCATAGGGGCGATGGAGAGTTTTGCGTTTTGCTGAATCTTCATTTTATCATAATTTCAATGCACTACAGCTTGATGTTGAAGCAAGGTGGGAAATTTCTTCATCGCGCATGTGTTTCTCTACGCCGCGTGATTGCACACATCAACCAAAGGCGACAACAGCCTGCAGCATGTAACCGGTTCAAGGTTCGGCCAAATCGCGGGTGATTTGTGCCAAATGCGCATCGACGACAAAGCCGCAGTGCGATGCGACGCTGTGCCGGCGAATGCTGCTTTGGGCAAAGCGGTGCTAAGAGCGGTCATCATAGGTCGCGCGCGCGGCATCGATCTCGGCACGATGTTCGATCGCCCAAACCGCCAACGGCGACAGCCGGGCAAACAGGCTTTGACCAAGGGGGCGCAGGATATAGTCGACGCGCGGTGGCGCAGTCGGTGTCACGATCCGTTCGACCAGTCCATCGCGCTCCAGTTTGCGCAACGTCTGGGTCAACACCTTCTGAGAGACATCCGGAATATCGCGGCGCAGCTCGGAAAAGCGGCGCGGCGACAGGTGCAGCGCCGCCATCACCAAGATCGACCATTTGTCGCTGACACCATGCAACACCTGCCGCACCGGGCAGGTCGCAGGATCAAGGGAAATGGCAGGTGCCTTGGATGTCATTGCTTGAACCATATCATCCTCACGCAGTCTTGAGTATCGATGTCCGTGGTTACCAGAAAGTGCCTCCTTTTTCAACTTCAACATTATGATTAGAACGTAAGTATTTTTTGTATACTGAAAATGGAAAGGACAGACAGGCCTTGTGATCTTGTTCGTGCGCTATGTCGCAACGCCGCTCACGGATCGGCTGGCGCGCGCGCCCGAGCTTTTAGTGATCTTCGCCATCGCCATGGCCGCGATGTTCGCCGCCATCGGCTATGGTGTCGGCCTTGGCAAAGAGGTGGGCGGGCTTTTGGCGGGTGTGGCGCTGGCCTCGACCCCCTACCGCGAAACCATCGCCGCGCGGCTGGCCCCATTGCGCGACTTCTTGTTGCTGTTTTTCTTCATCGCGCTTGGAACCGCGCTCGACCTGTCGCTGTTGGGCAGCCATGTCACAGGCGCGATCGTGTTCTCGCTTTTTGTGTTGATCGGCAATCCGCTGATCGTGCTTTTGATCATGGGCGCCTTGGGCTACCGCAAGCGCACGGGGTTTCTGGCCGGGCTGACAGTGGCGCAGATCAGCGAGTTCTCGCTGATCTTCATCGCGATGGGCGTGTCGCTGGGCCATGTACGCGAGGATGCGCTGGGTTTGGTGACGATGGTAGGCCTCGTGACCATCGCGGCCTCGACCTATATGATCACCTATTCGCACCAGCTTTATGCGATCTTTGGCCCCTATCTTGGCCTGTTCGAGCGGCGCGGCACCCCGCGTGAGGCAAGTGCGGCCGACAGCGACCCAAAGCGTGGATTTCCGGTCATCATCTTCGGGCTGGCGCGGTTTGGCACCGCGATCGGGATCAGGCTGCAAAAACGCGGCATTGCCGTGCTGGGTGTGGATTTCAACCCGCAAGCGATCAGGCGGTGGCGCGCCTTGGGGCTGGAAACCGCCTTTGGCGATGCCAGCGATCCCGAATTCATCGCCGATTTGCCCCTGTCGCGGGCCGAACGCATCGTCTTGACTGTGCCGGTTCACCCCACGGGGCTGAGCCATGAGGATACGCGCACGACCTTGATCCAATTGACCCGCGCGGCGGGCTTTCGCGGCCAAATCGCGGTGACTTCGCATCATGCCGACGAGACCGCGATGCTGAAAGATGTCGGGGCCGATCTGGTGCTCGAACCGTTCCAAGATGCCGCCGACCGGGCCGCGGCCCTGTTGTGCGGCGCGGCGATCGAGGACCGCACCGATATTCCGGCCATCCCCTCAGAAGAAAAACCAACCCTCTGAAATATGACCGATGCCGGCAGCAATCGGCTATTTCCGCCCCATCTGCATACACCAAAGCGTGGAAACACCCTGTATTTGGGCGTTTTCATATGGATTGACGCAAGATTGTATACAGCCTAACCTTTTCCCAGCCGAGGCCAGATAGCCCGACTCGGCAAGGGAGGAAGAATGGGCGAAGAAGACCGTATGTCGCTGGTCGACAAGGCCATCATTGCCTTGCGCAGCATGATCATGTCTGGCGAGCTTGCCCCTTCTGCCCGCGTGGCCGAAGTTGCGCTGTCTGAACGCTTGGGCATTTCGCGCACGCCGATCCGGCAAGCGATGGATAGGTTGACCGCCGAGGGGCTGCTTGAACGGATCGAGACCGGCGGCTGCCGCGTGGCAAGCCTGAGCATCACCGATATTCTGGACGCAATCGAAATTCGCGGCGTGATCGAAGGCACAGCTGCGCGTCTGGCCGCAGAACGCGGCGCGGATGACGATGATCTCGCGCAATGCGACGCGCTTTTGGCCCGTATCGACGAGGCGCTGCACCGCGAGGGCGGGATCGATTTCGACGCCTATGTCGCGGCCAATGCGCAATTCCATCAACTCTTGGCCGCCTTGGCCAAAAGCCCTGTTATCACGCGTGAGGTCGAGCGGGTGATGCGCCTGCCCTTGGCCTCGCCATCGGCGTTTTTGCAAGAGCAGGCGCTGATCCATGATTTCCAGACCTCGCTGGTGCGCGCACAGCATCAGCACAAAGCCCTCATCGCCGCGATCCGCGACCGCGAGGGTGCGCGCGCCGAGGCCTTGGCGCGCGAACATGCCCGTCTTGCGCGGGAAAACCTCGAACATGTGATGAAATGCGACCGCAAGCTTGCCGCCCGCGTGCCGGGCCTTGCGCTGGTCGCATCCCGATAGATCAATCAAGGAGACTGAGTAAGATGCCAAGCCTTAACGATGTGATGACACAAGCCGGCAATCCGGTGCAGATGCTGCGCAACTCGCAAATCGGGATGTATGTCTACCCGGTGGTGGCCCCCGAATTCCAGAACTGGCGCAATGAACAGGTCGCATGGCGCGATACGGCCGTGCTGTTCGACCAGTCGCATCATATGGACGAGATCATCGTCGAAGGCCCGCAGGCCGAGGAATTCTTGGCCCATCACGGCATCAACGCCTTCAACAATTTCGACCTGAACCGCGCCAAGCATTATGTCCCCGTCACGCCCAACGGCCATGTGATCGGCGACCACATCATCTTCCGCGAGCGTCAGGACAAATTCATTCTCGTGGGTCGCGCGCCGACCTCCAACTGGCTGATGTTCTGCGCCGCATACGGCAATTGGAACGTGCGCCTGCGCTATGACCCCCGCAGCCCCTCGCGCCCCGAGGGTGAGCGCGTGCTGCGCGAGCATTACCGCTACCAGATCCAAGGCCCCGATGCGCCCAAGATCTTTGAAAAGATGAACGGCGGCCCGATCCCCGACATCAAGTTCTTCCATGTCGACTGGATCAATATCGGCTCCAAAAAGGTCCAAGCGCTGCGCCACGGCATGTCTGGCGCGCCGGGTCTGGAAATCTGGGGCCCCTACAAAGACAAGGATTACATCCACTCCACCATCCTGCAGGCCGCGCGCGATGCAGGCGTGAAACTGGTGCAGTGCGGCAGCCGCGCCTATTCGACCAACACGCTTGAATCGGGCTGGATCCCCTCGCCGCTGCCGGGCATCTACACCGGTGATGGCATGCTGAAAGAATACCGCGATTGGCTGGGTGCCGACAGCTACGAGGCCGCAGGCGCGATCGGCGGCAGCTTCGTCTCCGACAATATCGAGGATTACTACGTCAATCCCTTCGAGCTTGGCTACGGCTTCTACATCGGCTGGAAGAAGGACGACTTCATCGGCAAGGCGGCACTCGCCAAGCTCAAGGATGCGCCCAGCAACCGCAAGAAGGTGACCTTTGAGTGGAACCCCGAGGATGTGGTCAAGGTCATCGCCTCGGCCTTCGAGGAAGGCACGCCCTATAAGTGGATCGACTTCCCCCAGCCCAACTATGCCTCCTCCTCCGCCGATATGGTGATGCGCGATGGCAAGATGGTCGGCATGTCGATGTTCAACGGCTACAGCTACAATGAGCGCCGCGTGCTTTCCTTGGGTGTCGTGCATCAAGACGTGCAGGAAGACGAGATCCTGACGCTGAAATGGGGCGAGCCGGAAACCACTGGCAAGACCTCGACCGAGCCGCATCGCCAGACGGAAATCCGCGTCCGCGTCGCACCCACACCCTATGCGCGCGAAGTGCGCGAAGGCTACGCTGTCGATAGCTGGCGCGCGAAGTCCTAAGAAACATAGGCCGCGCCCCGGGCTGTCCGGGGCGCGGCCAAACCCGGCGCATGCGCCGAAAATGATAGGAGATGCCATGCCCATCCTGCCCTTCCGCAAGCCCGGTCTGCGTGATGGCTTGGGCGTGGACGCCGCCCGGCTGATGGACGGCTTCTCGATCGAGGTGATGCCGCGCACTGCCGCCAAGATCGCCGATTTCCGCCCGCTTTTGCCGCAAGGCACGCGGATCTATATCGCCCATCTCGAGGGCACCCCCATCGACGATATGATCGCCACCGCGCGCCGCCTTAGCGACGAGGGCTTTGCCGTCATGCCGCATTTTCCCGCCCGCATTATCGCGGGTCCGGATGAATTGAACCATTGGATCACCCGCTACCGGCTTGAGGCTGATGTGACCGAGGCGCTGGTGCTGGCAGGTGGTCCGAAAACCCCCGTCGGCGCCTTCGACAGTTCCATGCAGTTGCTGGAAACCGGATATTTCGAAGAGGCAGGATTTGAGCGCCTGCACATCGCGGGCCACCCCGAGGGCAACCGCGATATCGACCCCGATGGCGGCACAACTGCCGTTGATCAGGCGCTACTTTGGAAACAGGATTACGCCGCACGCTCAGGCATGCAGATGGCGATCGTCACCCAATTTGCCTTTGACGCGGCGGGTGTGCTGGAATGGGAACGCCGCCTGCGCGCAATGGGCGTGACGCTGCCCATCCATCTGGGCGTGGCGGGGCCAGCCAAGTTGCAGACACTTTTGAAATTCGCCATCGCCTGTGGCGTTGGCCCCTCATTGTCGGTCTTGCAAAAACGCGCGCGCGATGTCACCAAATTGCTGATGCCGTTTGAGCCGGATGTGCTGTTGGCCGATCTGGCCACCGGGTTGGCCGAAGATCGTGACAACCTGATCGCACAGATCCACTTGTTTCCACTCGGCGGGATCGAGGCAAGCGCGGCTTTCGCCGCAAAAGCGCGCGGCCCAACGGATGCGGCGCATGACGCGACCAAGCTCACGACCCCAACGGAGCGAAGCATATGAAACAGGCCGACAACATCATCGGGCAAAGCGGCACAGCACCCTTTTTCAGGGTCGCCAACCCCGAAGATGTTGGCTTGACACCCGCGCCGCTGCGCCACGGCGATGCGGTGCGCACATGGGTGAGCGCGCTGGCCGGTTTCCAAAAGGAAGCGTTGGTTTTGTCGAGCCGGACTGGCGCGATGTGGCGGCTGGTGTCGGATGAAGGGGCCTATCTCAACGGCCATGACGCCGCCCCCTGCCCGCTGTCGTTCCTGACGGTGGGCATGATTTCCAGCTACATGAACGAGATCATGGCCTTGGCCGCGCGCGATGGGGTCACGATCCGGCATCTGCGGCTTATTCAGAACAACTATTACACGATGAAGGGCTCGATGATGAAGCGCACCATGACGGGTGGCGCGCTTCCGGTCGAGTTGGAGGTCGAGATTGATTGCGATCTACCTGACGCAGCCCTAAATGAGATGTTGATGGGGGCGGTCCATGCCTCGCCGCTCAATGGCTTGATGCGGGGCGTTTTGCCCAGCCTCTTTACGCTCAGCCGCAACGGCGCGCAAATCGCCACGGGCGACGCAAGCGCGCTGGATCATCCGGTCGTGGGTGGACCAAAAGGCGCGGCCCCGCTGCCCGCCCAGACCGATCTGACGCTCATCGAACGCTTGGGCCTCTCGCCGCATAAGGCCGTGGCCAAGGGTACGGCAGGGACAGCCACCAGCCTGACCGACGAGCAGGATCGCACGCTGAACCCTGCCGCTATCTGTACGCTGCGCGAAGATGGCATCAAGGAAATCGAACAGCATCTCTATAGCCCGCATGGCTCGATCTTCCGCTATCTCAGCGAAGAGGCCCCGCCCCATGGCCAAGGCCGCGCACCCGATGCGGTGAGCTACATCTCTGCGGGCATCGCCTTTTGTTTCATGACGCAATTCGGGCGCATGGCCTCGATGGAAAAGCTAGATCTGTCGCATTACGCGGTGGTGCAGGATACGCATTTCTCGCTTGGCGGCGCATCAGGGGGAACGGGGCAAGCGGGAAGCGCCGATCCGGTGGAGACACATGTGCATCTGCAAACAACAGAAAGCGACGATGTCGCGCGCGATATGCTCGATGTGTCGGAACGGACCTGTTTCTTGCATGCGTTTTGCCGCACCGATCTCAAAACGAAACTCAAGGTGACGCGTGTGTGATGCCATACACAGACGTGCCCCACGATATAGTCCCATTGGCTGGGGACTCGCCTTACCGCCACTTGCGGTTTGACACCAAGCTGACAGCCTGACGCCCGATCGACAGACAGGGCACCACGAAACAAAGGGAGGAAGACATGCTACACTCAAGATCCATGAAGGCCGCATTCGCATCGACCGTTTTCGGTCTTTGCGCAACACTCGGCATGACCGCCGCACAGGCGCAAACGGAACTGCGTCTGCACACCTTCGTGCCGCCGGGCCATGTCATTTACCGCGAGATCCTCGAGCCCTTGGCCGCAGATATCGCGGCAGAGTCGAATGGCGAATTGGTCCTGACGCTCTACCCCTCGATGCAGCTGGGTGGCGGCGCGCCGGAACTGATCCGTCAGGCAGCCGAAGGCACCGTTGACATGGCCTTCAGCCTGCCCGGCTATACCTCGGCGCAATTCCCGCGCACACAGATGATCGAATTGCCCAGCCTGCGCGAAGACGGCATGGCCACGACCGAGCTGATGTGGGATTTGCTTGAGGGCGGCTATCTCAACCCGGAATTCGACGGGTTGAAGGTGCTCGCACTTTGGGCCGCTGACGATGCGGGGCTTTATACCCGCGACAAGCCGATCCGCTCGCTTGACGATATTGCGGGCATGCTGCTCCGCTCGCCTTCGGCGGCACAGGCCGGTCAGATCGAAGCGATGGGCGGCACGCCCGTGGCCATGCCCATCCCCGAGCTGTATCCGCAGCTTGAGCGTGGCGTGATCGACGGCGCAATGGTGCCCTTCACCACCATCCTCGACTTCCGCATGCATGAGGTTGCCAACTACTTCACCATCACCGGCCCGGTCTTTGGCCGGTCGCAGTTCACCGTGGTGATGAACGCTGATAGCTACAACAACCTATCGGCCGAGCATCAGGCGATCATCGACCGCCTGACGGGCGAAGAACTCAGCCGTAAGGCAACGCAGGCCTATCTGGACCGTGCCGCCGAAGCGATCGAATTCGTGCGCAACGCCTCCGACAAGGAAGTGATCGAGTTCTCGGCCGAGGAGCAGGCCCGTATCCGTGAAACCTTGGCACCGATCTACGCCCAGTGGATCGAGGCGATGGCCGCACAAGGTATCGATGGCGCCGCGATGCTTGCCTTCGCTGGCATCAGCGTCAACTAAGTGATGCTGGACGCGTTTGAACGTGGGTTCGAACGGGCGCTCAGGCTGCTGGCTTATGCCGGCGGCCTGGTGCTCGCCGGGCTGGTGCTGCTGGTGGTCTACGAGATCTGCATGCGGTACTTCTTTGGTCGCCCCTTTCGGGGCGGCTATGAGATCACAGAGCTGGCCATGTCGGTCATCGTGGCTTGTGGCTTGCCCTACACGGCCATCATGCGTGGGCATGTTTCGGTCGATCTCTTGTCAGGCATTTTCGACAGGCCCGCGTTTCGCTGGCTGAATTTCATCGTGCATATGATGGGCGCTGTGTTGCTCGCGGTCTTGTCATGGGAAAGCATCGAATACGCGCTGCGCAGCCATGCGCATGGTGATGTCTCCAACATGATGCAGATCCCCAAATCACCCTTCCAGTTCGGTGTCGCAATCTCGGCCGGGCTGTTCTCGATCGTTCTGCTGCTTGAGGCGATCCGGGTCATCTATCCAAAAGAAACGACCGAAAAGGCCAAGATATGACACCGACACTTGCCGGCATCACGGGCTTTGCCGCCTTGTTCTTGCTGCTTGCGCTGCGCATGCCCATCGGGCTTGCGATGATGCTGGTGGGCGCGGTGGGCATCGCTGTGCTCAACTCGACCACGGCGGCGCTCAATATCATGGGCTCTTTCGCCTTTTCTTATTCGGCGGTCTTTACGCTCAGCGTGATCCCGCTGTTCGTGTTGATGGGCGCTTTTGCCAATGTCTCGGGGATGGGGGCGGATATGTACCGCGCAGCCCATGCTTGGGTAGGCCACAAGCGTGGCGGCTTGGCGGCGGCGACCATTCTGGCCTGTGCGGGTTTTGCCGCGCTCTCCGGCTCGTCCATCGCATCGGCGGCGACCATGGGCAAAGTGGCCCTGCCCGAGATGGAGCGCTATCGCTACAGCCCCAAGCTTGCCACGGGATCGATCGCGGCGGGCGGCACACTGGGTATCTTGATCCCCCCCTCGACCGTGTTGATCGTTTATGCGCTTTTGACCGAGCAATCGGTGGGGCGCTTGTTTCTGGCCGGTGTTTTGCCGGGCCTCTTGCTGACCGCACTTTTCGTGGCGACCGTGTTCATCGTGTCGATGATGAACCCCGAGGCTGGCCCACCGGGCGAACGCGTACCGATGGGCGAACGCTTCAAGGTCTTGATGAACTCGGGCGCGCTGATCTTTGTGGTCATTATCGTGCTGGGCGGCATCTATGCGGGCATCTTTACCGTGACCGAGGCCGCAGCCGTCGGTGCGTTTCTGACCTTCATGCATGCGCTTTGGTCGGGAAAGCTGAACCTACCCAAATTCCTCGAGGCGATCCTTGATACGATCAAGACCACCGCGATGGTGTTTTTCATCTTGATCGGCGCACATTTCTTCGCGCCCTTCCTTGCGCTGACGCGTATCCCGGTGAACCTTGCCGATGCCATCGGCGAGCTGGCCATCCCCGCGCTTGCGATCTTGGCCGTGATCATCTTGGTCTATATCGCGCTTGGCACCTTCATGGAGGGGTTCGCGATGATGGTGCTGACTGTGCCGATCGTGCTGCCCATCATCACCACGCTGGGGTATGATCCGATCTGGTTCGGCATCATCATGGTCTTGGTGCTGGAGATGGGGCTGATCAGCCCGCCTGTGGGGATGAATGTCTTTGTGGTCAAAGGGGTGGCGCCCAATGTGCCGCTGGGCCAGATCTACGCCGGTATCTTGCCCTTTTGGGTGGCGATGGGGATCTGTGTGATCTTGCTTGTCGCCTTCCCCAATATCGCGCTGTTCTTGCCCGATACGATGCTGGGGCGCTGAAATGGGATTGGTCAACCGCCGGGACGTTTTCATCGAATGGGGTGATTGCGACCCGGCGGGCATCGTCTATTACCCGCGCTATTTCGTGCATTTCGACAATGCCACCGTGGCGCTTTTCGCGGCCGCGGGCCTGCCCAAGCATGAGATGGTGAAAACCTACGACATCGTCGGCATCCCGATGGTCGATACGCGCGCGAAATTCACCATCCCGTCCCGCTGGGGTGAGACCATCACCATCGAAAGCCGCATCGCCGCATGGCGCGGATCAAGCTTCGATGTGGAACACAAGGTCTACAAGGGTGACGCACTTGCCATCGAGGCGTGGGAGACCCGCGTTTGGGTCGGCCGCCACCCCGATGACCCCGACAAGATCAAGGGCCGACCCGTGCCTGACGCCGTCAAAGCGCGCTTTGCCTGACCACCCCACCGCCTGAAGAGGACACCCAATGGAAGTCTCATTCCACAAGGAAATCCAAAGCCTGAAACTGGGTGATGGCGACATCTTTCACGGCGAGGGGATCTTGGCTGTCACCAAGGCACTTTTGCAATCGGGCGTAGCCTATGTGGGTGGCTATCAGGGCGCGCCTGTCAGCCATCTGCTGGATGTGCTGGTGCAATCCGAGGATATCTTGTCCGAGCTTGGCATCCATCTGGAAACCTGCACGAACGAGGCGGCGGCCGCCGCCATGTTGGCGGCATCGGTGCAATACCCGCTGCGCGGTTGCGTGACGTGGAAATCCATCGTCGGCACCAATGTGGCGGCTGATGCGCTGTCGAACCTCGCCTCGCCCGGTGTGATCGGCGGCACGCTGATCGTCGTGGGCGAGGATTACGGCGAAGGGGCCAGCGTCATCCAAGAACGCAGCCATGCCTTTGCGCTGAAATCCTCGATCTGGCTGCTCGATCCGCGCCCCGATCTGCCCCAGATCGTGAAGATGGTCGAGAAAAGTTTCGAGCTGTCCGAGGCCAGCAATACCCCTGTGATGATGGAGCTGCGCATCCGCGCCTGTCATGTGTTTGGTAGTTTCGAGACCAAGGATAACGTCGCCGCCCCGAAATCGACGCGCGAGAAATTCGCCGAACCCGCACCATTCGACTATGCGCGGCTGGCCCATCCCCCCGTCACCTTCTTGCAAGAAGGCGACAAGGTGAACCGCCGCCTGCCGTTGGCGCGCGAGTTCATTGCGCGCGAGGGTCTCAATGAATTCATGGGGCCAGAAGCGGGTGAAATCGGGATCATTACCCAAGGCGGGCTGTTCAATGGGCTGAATGATCGGCTGGCCGATGCCGGGCTGTCGGATGCCTATGGTGATCTGAAAATCCCGACCCTTGTCCTCAACGTCACCCATCCGCTGTTGCCCGACCAGATCGTCGATTTCGCGCGCGGCAAAAAGGCCGTGCTGATCGTCGAGGAGGGCGCGCCCGAATATATCGAAATGGCAGTGGGTAAGATCCTGCGCCAAGCCGATCTGCAAACGGCCATTCATGGCAAGGATATGCTGCCCATGGCGGGCGAATATACCGCCGCCGTGGTGGGCCGCGGTCTGGCTACGTTCTTGTCGCGCTATGGCGTCGATCCCGGTGAGTTGGGCCAATGGCTTGAGGCGGTCGATACCAACCGCACAGCACTTGCCGCACGCGATGCGCCCGCCCTGCCGCCGCGCCCGCCGACATTCTGCACAGGCTGCCCCGAGCGGCCCGTGTTCACGGCGATGAAGCTGGTCAAGGAAGAAACCGGCCCGATGCATGTCTCGGTCGATATCGGCTGTCATGCGCTGGCGACCTTTCCACCCTTCAGCCAAGGCCATTCGATCATCGGCTATGGTCTGTCGCTGGCCGCGGCCTCGGCCGTGTCGGGCACGCAGGTCAAGCGCCCCTTCACCGTCATGGGCGATGGCGGCTTTTGGCATAACGGGCTTTTGACGGGCGTTGCGGGATCGGTATTCAACCAAGATGACAGCGTTTTGGTGGTGATGAACAACGGCTATTCCAGCGCCACCGGGGCGCAGGATCTGCCCTCCAGTAAGCCCAAGGATAGCGGGCGTGGCCGTGGCCTCGACATGGAAAAGGCGCTGCGCGCCATGGGCGTCACATGGATCAAGCGGGTCGATAATTACCGTGTCGCCAATCTGGTTAATGTGCTGCGCGATGCACGGCTGACCAAGGAAAAGGGGCTGAAAGTGATCTTGGCCGATGGCGAATGCCAATTGGCCCGCCAACGCCGGATCAAGCCCGCAATGGCCAAGGCGGTCGCTGCAGGCGAGCGGGTGATGCGCACGCGCTTTTGGGTGGATGAGGATACCTGCACCGGCGATCACAGCTGCATCCGGCTGTCGGGCTGCCCGTCCTTGACGATCAAGCCCAACCCCGATCCGCTGCGTACCGACCCGGTGGCGCATGTGAACAATGATTGCGTGGGCTGTGGCCTGTGTGGCGAGGTGAGCCACGCGGCCCAGCTGTGCCCGTCATTCGCGCGCATCGACATCATCCAGAACCCCACCGCATGGGACCGCGCGCGGCGCGGGCTGTCGGACCTGTTGATCAAGCTGTGCGGCGGTGAGACACAAGATCGCCCCACCCGCACACCCACCGCCCAAGGGGTGCCCGCAGAATGAACGCGCCGATCAAAACAGAGACGAAAACCCGCCCCGCACGGCTATTGATCGCCGCAATGGGCGGCGAAGGTGGCGGTGTTCTCGCTGGTTGGCTGACCGAAGCCGCGCTTGACGCGGGGCTATGGGTGCAACGCACCTCGGTCCCCGGTGTGGCGCAGCGCACGGGTGCCACGACCTATTATCTTGAGTTTCTGCCCAAAACCCGCCCGACGCGGCCCATCATGTCGCTGCATCCCGCGCCGGGGCGTGTCGATGTGCTGGTGGCGACCGAGTTGTTGGAAGCGGTGCGGATGGTCAACTTGGGCTTTGTCACGCCCGACCGTACCAAGCTGATCGCATCGACCCATCGCACCTATACGGTCGATGAGAAAAGCGCGATGGCCGATGGGCGGATGGACCCCGCGCCGATGATCGCCGCCTGCAAAGATTTCGCCAAAACCGCGATCATCGACGATCTGTCGGCGGTCGCCTTGCGCGAAGGATGCCATCTGAATTCCGTGGTCTTGGGGGTTTTGGCCGGATCAGGCACCCTTCCCCTGCCCGTCGAGTGCATCCGCCGCGCGATGGAGGGGGGCAAGCGTGCCTCCGACGCCAATGGCCGCGGCTTCGAGGCCGGGCTGAAGATGACGCAAGATCGTGGACCCGTGCCCGATCTGGGCGGCGCGAAGGTCAAGCCGACACTGCCCGAGGCCACCGCGCCCCTACTGCCGCCCAGCCCCGAGACGGCGTTTTTGCCGCCCGAGGCCGCGGGCCTTGCCGCCGAAGGGATGCGGCGGCTGACCGACTACCAAGATGCCGCCTATGCGGCCGACTATCTTAGCCATCTCAAGCGCATCGCGGCCCACCCTGCCGCGAGCCCCGCGCTGTTGGCGGCCGTCGCGCGGCATATGGCGCTTCGCATGAGCTATGAGGACACGCACCGCGTGGCGGAGTTGAAGCTGCGCGGCGCCCGGATGGCCCGCGTGACCGCAGAGGCCAAGGCGCGCCCTGGCGATATCGTCGATGTGGCCGAATACATGAAACCGGGTCCGGAAGAGATTTTCGGCATGCTGCCCCGCGCGCTGGGGGGCCGACTGATGGCGCTGTCCGAGCGGCGCGGTTGGGGCAAACTGTCTTTCCCGATGCAGGTCAAGACCACGCGCTTTTCGGGTTTCATCCGGCTCCGCCTTTTGGCCGCGACCAAGCGCTGGCGGCGCGGCAATCTGCGCCATGCCCATGAAATGGCCTGGCTTTCGGGTTGGCTGGATCACATCACCCGCGCGCTTGATATCGCACCCGAAGCGGCGGTCGAGATTGCCGAGACCGCTAAGATCGTGCGCGGCTATGGCTCGACCTATACACGCGGCATGCGCAATTGGCGGCTGATCGCGGGCGAAATGATCACGCCTTGCCTTGATGGCCGCCTGCCTGCCGCGCTTTTGGCCGACGGGGTGCTGCAAGCGCGGCTTGCGGCGCTGAAAGACCCCGAAGGTCAGGCGCTCGACCGGGTGGTGGAGAGTTTCCAGAAAGCGGCAAAAGGTTAATGCGCCAGCGCTGCGATCTCAAGCTGGGCGGCCAAGCCGCCATCCACCTCTAGGTTCACGCCGCGCACCCAAGCGGACGCAGGGCTTGCCAGAAAGGCCACAGCCGCGGCCACCTCATCGGGGGTGCCGGCGCGGCCCGACAGTGCAATGCCACGCGCCGCGCGGTCGCCAAAGGCCGTCTCGAAATCGGGCAGGATGCGGGTGGCAATGGCCGCCGGGCTGACCGTGTTGGCGCGCAGGCCCATCGCCAACAGCCGCGCGGTGTTGGATTTGGTCCAGTAAATCACCGCCTCTTTCGACAGATCATAGGCGCGCACTGGGTCGATCCCCTCCATCGCAACGAAATCCGCGATCTCGCCGCGCGCCAGCGCCGTAAAGCGCTGCACCTGCGCGATATTCTCGCGCCAGCGCGCGCCTGCCTTGGAGGCGAGGCTGACAATCGCCCCACCCTTGGGCATCAGGGGCAGCGCAGCCTCGGCCAGGCGCACCAGCCCGTGGTAGTTGACGGCCAGCACAGCCTCCTGCGTGCCCGCACGCGGCGGTAGGCCCGCGGCATTGACCAGCGCGTCGAAACCGCCCGTCAAAGCCAGCGCGTCGATGCTGGCGGGATCGGACAGGTCGGCGCGGTGCCAGTCGCACGCAAGCGCGGGTTCTGCCAGATCGACGGCGACGATCTTTGCCCCCATGGCCAAAAGCCGCGCGGCACTGGCCGCCCCGATCCCATGCGCCGCCCCGGTGATCAGAACCCGCATCTATACCCCCTGCCCGATGACGCGGTGCAAGACCGCCGGTGGTGCTCTGTCATCGGCGACCCATGCCACGAAGTGATCGGGGCGCACCAAGATGGCTGGGCTGTCATAGGCCTCGGTCAGACCGCCCTTGGCCACCGTAACAACCGCAAGCGGCAGGGCCATCTGATCCGCACAAGCGGCAAATGCCGCCCCAAGTGCTGCATCCTCGACAAAAAGCGTGAAGCCCGCCCCCAGATGATCATAGCTATTGGCCCCACCCGGCAAGTCGCGGGGCGACAAATGATGACCGGGCCGCGCTTTGTGGCTGTGGTTGCCCTTGGCTCCGGGCGCACCCGCCCCCCCGATCAGCGGCGAGCCTTCGTAATGCGGCGCGAAGGCCATCACCTCATCGGCATCGAGATTGCGGCTATGCCATGCAGCCTCGAAGGCAGCGCGGTCGCGGTCGGGGTTGTAGGTCTCGAGAAAGGCGCGATCTTCGGTGATGAAACGCTCGATGAAATCGCGCGCGGTCGAGGCAAAGACCGGGCGGCGCTCGGCATCATAGCTGTCGAGCAGCGCCTCATCCCCCCAGCCTTGGATCACGGCGGCAAGCTTCCAGCCAAGGTTGCGCGCATCCTCGAAGCCCGTGTTGATCCCGTAGCCGCCATAGGGCGGATGGCTATGGGCCGCATCGCCCGCGACAAAGGCGCGGCCCTTGCGGTAATCATTGGCAATCGCCACCCGCAGATCCCAAAGCCCGACATAATCAAGCTCAAGCGCGAAGGGCTGGCCCACCGCGCGGGTCAGCATCGCCTCGAAATCATGATTGTCGCGGGTCGTGCCAACCGGCACGGGGGCATGGAAAAACCAGCTGACCCCGTGATCGACGCGGCCGAAGAACTGCCAATAGCCTTCGAAATCCGGATGAAGAACGTTGTAGAAGGCCTTGCCAGGATAGCGTTTTAACAATTCGTGCAACTCGGGCGAGCGAAACACCAACAGCGCCATGACCCGGTTATGATCGGACAAGGTTTCTTCGATCCCGGCCGCCGCGCGCAGGAATGAGCGGCTTCCATCGCAGCCCACCGCATAAGCCGCGCTCAAGACCTGACGTGTGCCATCCGTGGCGTGTTCAACTTCGACCCGCACCCCGTTGGTATCTTGGGTGAATCCGACACCAGACCAGCCGTAGAACACCGTGATCTCCGCGATCTGGGCGGCGCGCGCGCGTAGCACAGATTCAGTCGCGTATTGCGGCAGGCGGGCATTGGCGCAGCGATAGAAATCGCGCACATGGGCGCGGTTGAGCCAATCATAGGAATGCTCGGACAACAGCGTGCCATAGGTGGTCAAGCCGCCGATGCCCGAACCGGGCGGCAGCGGAAAGGCGGTGCGCAATTCCGCCTCACAGCCCCAAGCGGCGAAATGCTCGGCGGTGCGCTGTGTCAGGTTTTGCCCCTTGGGGATCGGCTGGGGTTGATGGTGGCGCTCGATCACGGCCACGCGGATGCCGCGCTGACCCAACTCGACGGCCAAACCCATGCCGACCGGGCCACCGCCCGCGATGATGACGTCAAAATCGCTCATGCGCCGATCACACCCTGTTCCATGTAGATATGCTTGGTCTCAAGGAAATCATAAAGCCCCTCGGGGCCATGAAGCCGCCCAAGGCCGGATTTGCCATAGCCCCCCATCTCGGCCTCGGCGAAGAGCTTGAGATGGGAATTGAGCCAGACGGTGCCCGCCCGGATCGCGCGCGCCACGCGGGTCGCACGCGCCAGATCGCGCGAAAACACCGATGCAGCAAGGCCGTAGGGGGTAGCATTGGCGCGCGCCACGGCCTCGGCCTCGTCATGGAACACCTCGACTGAGACGATGGGGCCGAACAATTCCTCCTGCACCAGCGCCGATTGCAAATTGTCGATGCGAAACAGCGTCGGCGTCAGGAACGCACCCTTGCCCAGAACCCCGCCCTTGAGGATCATCTGACCCTCATCACCCGCCTGTTCAATCAGGCGCAGCACACGGGCTTGGTTCGCCGTATCGATGAGCGAGCCCATTTCGCTGGCCGGATCGCTGCCCGGCCCTGTGCGGATATTGCGAAAGGCATGGGTGATCTTTTCCTCGAACGCGGCGGCAACCGGCGCATGGACCAAGAACCGCGCAGCCGCGACACAGATCTGGCCCGCCATCGCCAGCGATCCATGGGTCAGCTCATGCACCGCATGATCGAGATCGGCATCGTCGAAAATCACGGCGGGTGCCTTGCCGCCCAACTCCAACCCCACCCGCTTGAGCGTGGGTGCGGCCGCCGCCATGATCGCGGCCCCCGTCCGGCTGGAGCCGGTGAAGGAGATCACATCGATAGCGGGCGAGGCGACCATGGTTTGACCCACGGCGATCCCGTCCTCATTGACCGAATTGATCACCCCCTTGGGCAGGCTTGGCGCACCCGCGATGGCCGCCATGATGCGTGCATGCACCAAGGGTGTCTGAACCGCGGGCTTGATCACCGCCGTGCAACCCGCCGCCAGCGCCGGGGCAAGCGAGCGCATGAGCAGCGTCACGGGCGCGTTCCATGGCACGATGACACCGGCCACCCCTGCAGCCTCGCGGTGAAAAAGCGATAGCGTGCCCGGCGCGATTTCTTGCATCGAGCCGCGGATATTGCGCGCAAGACCCGCGTAATAGCGCGTCTCGGAAATCGCGGCCATGGTTTCACCCATCGCCTCGGCCCTGAGCTTGCCGTTTTCCAGCACGACCAGATCGGCGATCTCGGCCTTGGCGGCCTCAAGCCTGTCGGCGATCTCCAAAAGCACCTGCGCGCGCAGACGGGGCGCTTGCGCCCAAGCGGTGCCGAAAAACGCCGCGCGCGCCGCTTGGGCTGCGGCATTGGCCAGATCGGCGCTGCCGCTGTGATACTGGCCCACGCGATTGCCATCTGCGGGGTTGAGGCTATCGCCAAGCGGACCTTCGGCAACCCAATCGCCGCCGATGAAATGCGCTGCGGGATGGATGGTCATGGTTGGTGCCTCCGTGGCTGTTGGTCTGTCGCGGGAAAATCTTGGTCGGTTATCGTATGGTTCGCGGGCGAAAGGTCGCGAAGTGGCGCGCTGCCTCTGGCGCAGAATATGCCCGATATGGCCGCCGCGCTGTCGCGTATATCGCGCTCGATCGCGGCAAGACGGGTTTTATTCATGACCGCTGCAGCGCTGGTGATGCTGATCGCACCGATGGGCATGCGCTCACCGGCAAGGATCGGCCCGGCCACGCCCACCACACCCGGCGTCACCTCGCCCCAAGCGGTGCAGTAGCCCATGCGGCGCACGGCGCGGTAGGTCTCGCGTCGCGCATCGGCGGTGGTATTCGGCCCGGCCAACATATCGCGCTGGGGGTCGATCAGCCGATCTTGGTCGCGGCGCGGCAGATTGGCCATGATCACCCGCGAAATCGCACCGCGTGCAATCGGCATGGGCTGGCCGCGCGGGTAGCTGGACACCGGGGCGTCAGCCGAACGCTCGCTGGCGATACAGAGGATTTTGCTGCCATACCAGCGGGTGATCAGGGCCACACCGGGGTAGCGGGTGGCAAGGATCTTGATGAAAGGCGCCGCCGCCGTGATCAACGGATCACAGCGCTGCATCAGAAAATCCAACTCGGTCACACGCGGCCCCAGCGTCAGCCCGTCGCCCGGCGCAGACACTAGATAGCCCGCGCTTTTGAGCGTTTTGAGATAGCGATACAGCGTCGGGCGCGAATAGCCCAATGCCGCCATCATCGCATCAGGCGACCATTCGCGGCGATCGGCGGTAAACAGATCGAGGATCGCCAAAATCCGCTCACCACTGCCCGAGGTGCTGGTCATCGCCGCACCGCACAAGGCACAAGACGCGCCATCATTTGCCACCACATCGCGCCGATCATCCGCCTTTGCCCACCCAGTCCATTGCCCTGTTGCAACAAGATCAAAATCCCAATAATTGAGATTCACGGCAGGTTATATCGAATGAGCGATTAAGCAACACCAAACTCGGCCAATGTCATAACACGCCCCGCGTATCTGTGCGCCATGGTTTGCGCCACGCAAGGCGCGGCCCAAGCCGGATTTCGCGCAGCGGCAAAAAGGATCGCGTGATGAGCGGTAGCGATATTCTCTTGGCCCTGATCGGGCTTGGCCTTGGCGGTATCTTGAAAGGCGCGACAGGGGCTGGGTCGCCGGTGATCGGCGTGCCGGTTCTGGCCGTGATCTTCAATGTGCCGATGGCGGTCGCGATCTTTACCATCCCCAATCTGCTGACCAATCTCTGGCAAGGGTGGCAATTCCGCAAAAGCCAGATCTCGTGGCGCTTTACGCTGATCTATGCGGGGGCGGGCGCGCTTGGCGCAGGGATCGGCTCGCTTTTGTTGGCGTTCTTGCCCGGCGCTGTTTTGATGGGCGTCGTGGCCTGTGTCGTGCTGCTCTACATCGCCTTTCGGCTGATGCGCCCGAACTGGCATCTCGCGCGGCCCTTGGCCGACAGGCTTTGCGCGCCTGTGGGCTTGATCGGCGGGATGATGCAAGGGGCCGGTGGTATTTCGGCCCCGGTGTCCGTCACCTTCCTCAACGCCATGCGGTTGGAGCGTGGGCAATTCATCGCCACCATCTCGGTGTTTTTCTGCGCCATGTCGCTGGTGCAGATCCCGGCACTGATCGGATTGGGGATCTTGACCCCGCAAATCGCGGCGCTGAGCGGGGCGGCGATGGTGCCGCTTTTGGGTGGCATGCCCATCGGTGCATGGCTCGCGCGCCGCATCTCGAAGGAAAGCTTCGACAAAATCATCTTGGTGCTTTTGGGGGTGATCGCGCTCAAGCTGATTTATGACGCGATCTTGTAAGGCCGCAATTTCAGGGCTGCGCGCGCGCATCGGGCGCCGCGTCATGCAGACAATCGACAAGCATCGCTTGCGCCCGTGTCGGCACCCAGCCATCCCGCGTTGAAATCCCGATGGGGCGCGCCGGAAGATCGTCGCCGATGGGCAGGCGCACAAGCTGACCGCGCCGCAATTCGGGGGCAAGCTGCGCGCCCGAGATGCAGCCAAGATAGCCTGCCTCGACCGCGAGTTCCCGCAAGATCACCACCGATCCGGTCTCGACCACATCGCTGGGCGGCGATAGCCCCGCTGCGCGGAAAAGCGCGTTGAACTGCGCCCGGCCCGGCGCACCGCTGCGCGGCACCACCCAATCGGCGCGCGCCAATGCCGCCATATCGGGCGGGTGATCACACAAGGCTGGATGTCCGGGGGCCGCGACCAAGGCCAAGCGGTCGTCGAAAACCCGCGCCTCGCAGATATCATCATGCGGTGCGGGCGCCCGCAAAGCGCCCAGCATCAGGTCGATCTCGGCGCGCTGCAATGCGCCGATCAAGGCCCCATAGTCCCCGTCAATG